>JAUIEY010000071.1 GCA_030429685.1 Gammaproteobacteria bacterium | reverse complement strand
GGCGCCGACGCGCTCGGCGCGGGCGCCGGAGCCGGCGTCGGCGGGGCCTGCGCGGGGGCCGACCCCGAGCGCAGCACGGCCGCGACAGGTACTCCGAGCGCGCGCAATTGGCGGCAGACCAGAGTTCCGGTCGGCCCGGTGGCGCCGAAAACGATTACGCCGGGTATGTCTGGCGGCATGGCCGTCCCCTGTATGATTTCAGGGGTGACTGTGTAACCTAAAAGTTACATCTACGCAAGGGCACTGGCGTCAGCCGCCCACTTCAATGGTGTCGGGTTGGCGATTGTCGGCGTAAACCGCAATTTTCCAGACGCCGTTTTTCTTAACCAGCATGTAGAGTTCACTGAAATTCAGGACCATGGGTTCGGCGCCGGCTTTTTGCACAGTGGTGGTGGTGGCATCCGCCCAGACCGTAGCCAGATCGCCGTTTTCGATGCTGTTGGTGACCTTGACGCTGCGCCGATAGCTTTCCGTGGTAGAGAACAATACGGCGCCAACAGTTCTCCATGTGCCCTGTATGTCGCTGGAAAGTGGCATCTCTGCCGGCATCCCGGGGTGGGCCGGGCGCAGTGTCAGTTGCACTCCGCCCTTGGCCAGCCTGTCTGCCATGGCCTCAACATTGCGGGAGTTGACCGCGTCATTGAATGCCTGCACCACCTCGACCGGACTGTCGCCCGCTTGCACGCCGGTGCCGAACGATAGCGAACCCGCCAGCAGCAGGGTGGGCAAGAAAATTTTCCGTATGTTCATTCGTCTACAAAGCCTCCCGATAAGTTAGCGCAAGCTTAGAGGCCCCGTTACGGGGCCTGCCATTGTGGTAATTCCCTATGAATCACGCTCCAGACTTTAATTCAGCGTGCAGACATGCGAGTGTTGAGGTGCGGTTTATTCGGGGAGGTTCACGTTGTTGCGGATTATTTTTCAACAAGGCATCAGGCTGTTGGGCTTTTGCCTGCTGCTGACTGGCATGGCAGGTACCGGTCATGCGGGAGAAGAACAAGTGCAGGGAAACAAAACCGGCCCGGTAGCACCGGTCGGCCTGCAGGCATTCGCTAAAGGCGACGTGTTTGTAGGCGCAACTCAGTTGAATAACCCGGATGATGATCATGCGGGGCGCGGGCGGATATTGCAGTATGACGCAGACCTGAATCTGAAAGGGGTGCTCTGTGGCTGACGCTCAGAATCTCGCCGGCAGGCGAACAATTACCCAACAAAAAATTTGCAGACCGGGCATTTTCCAAGGTGCATTTTCTCGCCGACGGCGCCTTGCTCTTTACTGAATCGCTTGTCGGCGAAAATCAGCCAGTGCCGCTGACGACGCGTTTTCCGGTTTTGCCCGGCGAGACCAGCAAGCTTGGTGACGGCGGTCTGTACCGCTATGACCATTCCGGCAAATTGCTGGCCGAGTACCAACCGCAGGTGCATGGCGGTATGTCCGGCAGCATGGCAGTCACTCATTCGGTTCTGGCCGGTGACGGCAACCGGCTGATTTATGTTTCCGAGACCGGCCCGCGCCTGATGCATTACGATCTGGAGTCGGCACAGCAATTACCGGACATTCGGTCATACCCGGACGGTCAGATGCAGATGTTTTTTGATCTGGCGGCGCTAGCGGGAAAGCGGCTGCTGCTCAGTCGCGGCAATCGTCTGGAAGTGATTACCGAAGACGGTCAGGAATTGCAGACGTTTCCGCTGCAGGGTTTCGGCTGGTCGGTGGTCGCGAAGGTTTCGCTGACGGACGGCAGCGTTGCCGCCACGACCATGGTTGCGGAAAAGTGCATGGCCGGCATTGCGGTCTACAAGTAAGAAAGTCGCACAACGTACGCGGTTAGTTTGCCGCGTCGATCGCTGCCGCTATCGCACTGCCCATGTCAGCCGTATTAACGACTGCTTCGCCCGGTTTGGCGATGTCGCCGGTGCGCAGTCCGTCGCTGAGTACCTGGTTCACGGCGTTTTCAACGCTTGCGGCTTCTTCCTCCAGGCCGAGCGACAGGCGCAACAGCATGGCGGCGCTGAGTATGGTTCCGCAGGGGTTGGCTTTGTTCTGTCCGGCAATATCCGGGGCAGACCCGTGTATCGGTTCATACAGGCCGCGGGCGCCGTCATTGAGTGACGCGGAGGGCAGCATGCCCATGGACCCCGCCAGCATGGATGCTTCATCGGTAAGAATATCGCCGAACATGTTTTCGGTGACGATGACGTCAAAATCAGCCGGCCGCGACAGCAGGTGCATGGCGGCCGCATCCACCAGCAGATGTTCCAGTTCCAGATCGCCGAATTCGCGCGGCATCAGTTCATTCGTGACTTCGCGCCACAGGCGTGACGTCTCCAGTACATTGGATTTGTCCACGGAAGTGACTTTTTGTCGGCGACCCTGCGCCAGCTTGCCGGCGATGCGCAGCACTCGTTCAATTTCACTGCGGGTGTAAGTGCAAACGTCCGTGGCGCTGTCTGCAGTGCGTTCTTTCTCACCAAAATAAATACCACCGGTCAGTTCCCGTACCACCATGATGTCCACACCCTGCAGCAGGTCTGCGCGCAGCGGCGAGGCGTCAGCCAGAATAGGGTGCGGTGCCACCGGTCGCAGGTTAGCGAACACGTCCAGCGCGGCGCGCAATCGCAACAGGCCTTTTTCGGGCCGTTTCTCCGTCGCAACGCTGTCCCACTTCGGTCCGCCTACGGCGCCCAGCAGCACTGCTGTCGCATCGGCGCAAATGTCTGCCGTCTGTTGCGGGAACGGGTCGTCCTCGGCATCCAGTCCGGCACCGCCAATGAGTGCTTCCGGCAGCTCAAACTGATGGCCGAATTTTTGCTCGACGGCACGCAGTACTTTGACAGCTTCGCGGGTGACTTCTGTGCCGATGCCGTCGCCAGGCAGGATCGCGATGGTGGTCTGCATGTTGCTTCCTTGCGCTAAATTCTCAGACGTTCAGACTGGGGTTCCAGGACCGGTTCTGCTCAAATGCTTCTATCTTGTCGAGGTTCTGCAGCAGAAAGCCCATCTGGTCAATGCCTTCCATGATGCAATGGCGGGCAAAAGGCTCTATCTCGAAAGTGGCGACCTTGCCGTCCGGCAGACGCACCTCGCAGGCTTCCACGTCGACCGTGACTTCTGCGCCGGGGTTTTCCAGCAGCCAGCGGTGTGTAGCGGTGTCGACAACCACCGGTACCAGACCATTATTCAGCGAGTTGTTGCGAAAAATATCAGCGATTTCGCTGCTGATGACGGCGCGAATGCCAAAGTCATAAATAGCCCACGGCGCGTGTTCGCGCGATGAACCGCAGCCGAAGTTGCGCCCGGCGACCAGAATCTGCCGCCCCTGTGCTTCCGGCGCATTCAGCGGGAAGTCAGCAAGTTCATTGCCATCTTTGTCGAAGCGCCAGTCGGCGAACAGTGAGACGCCGATACCTTCGCGTTCGGTAGTGGTCAGAAATCTGGCCGGCACAATCTGGTCGGTGTCGACATCATCGATGGGCAGCACAATGGTCTGCGACGTGAGTTGGCGAATCTTTTCCATGGTCTCGTTCCTAAATCACTTC
Source organism: Gammaproteobacteria bacterium (assembly GCA_030429685.1). Classification (GTDB taxonomy): domain Bacteria; phylum Pseudomonadota; class Gammaproteobacteria; order Steroidobacterales. The sequence goes on along the minus strand of JAUIEY010000071.1, from coordinate 5,698 downwards.
ACGCGGGTCTGCTATCACGCCCGCCACGGCTGAAGCGGCGGCTGTCTCGGGGCTGGCCAGCACGGTGCGGCCTCCCGGGCCCTGACGGCCTTCGAAATTGCGGTTGCTGGTGCTCACGCACAGCTGGCCCTTGCCCAGTTTGTCGCTGTTCATGCCCAGACACATCGAACAACCGGCTTCACGCCATTCGGCGCCGGCCGCCGTAAATATCTTGTCCAGGCCTTCCTGTTCGGCCTGCTTTTTAACTGATTCGGAGCCGGGCACGATCAGCATGCGCACGTTGTCAGCGACCTTGCGGCCGTCGAGAATTTTCGCCACGTTGCGCAGGTCGGTCATGCGCGAGTTAGTGCAACTGCCGACGAAAACCACGTCGACCTTGGTGCCCAGCATGGGCTTGTCAGCAGCAACCTGCATGTAGTCAATAGATTTGCGGTAGCTCTGGTTGTCGCCGGGGTTGGGCACCGGGCGGGAAATCGGCACCACCATGGCAGGATTGGTGCCATAAGTAACCTGCGGCTCCAGTTCGGCGACATCCAGCGTCACTTCTTTGTCGAAGCTGGCATCAGGGTCGGACGCCAGCGCCATCCAGCGCTCGACAGCGGCATCCCAGGCGTCACCCTGCGGCACTTTTTCGCGCCCGCGCAGGTACTCGATGGTAGTTGCGTCGGGAGCGATCATGCCGGCGCGCGCGCCTGCTTCGATGGTCATGTTGCAGATGGTCATGCGTTCTTCCATGTTGAGCCCGCGAATGGTGTCGCCGCGGTACTCAATGACATGCCCGGTGCCGCCATCGACACCGATTCTGCCGATCAGTGCAAGGATGATGTCCTTGGCGCCGACGCCGGGTTTGAGCTTGCCGGTCACGTTCACGGCCATGGATTTAGGTTTGCGCATCAGCAGGCACTGGGTTGCCAGCACATGGCCAACCATGGTCGCGCCGATACCGAAGCCCATGGCGCCGAAAGCGCCGTGGGTGGAGGAGTGACTGTCGCCGCAGACGATGGTTTTGCCTGGCTGAGTGGCGCCGATCTCCGGGCCGATGACATGCACAATGCCGCGATGCTCGCTGCCGAAGCCGTGCAGTTCGATGCCAAAATCGGCACAGTTTTTCACCATGGCGCGTATCTGGTTGGCAGGTTCGGGATCCGATACCGCGTCCAGACTTTCCTCGAGGTTCTCAATTGGCACTGTGGGGGTGGAATGATCCATGGTGGCCAGTACCTGATCCGGCTTGCGCACCTGCATACCGCTCTCGCGCAGCATATTGAAAGCCTGCGGTGTAGTGACTTCATGGATGATGTGCAGGTCTATATAAAAGACTGCCGGCGTATCCGCGGTTTCCGGCACGACAACATGCTCGTCCCAGACTTTTTCAAAAAGCGATTTGCCACCCATTTCGAGTGTTCTCCGTTTCCCAGTGCTTGGCCGCCCATGCGGCGGCATGAATTATTGTTTAGCCGGCGGCTTGCTGGTTCAGGTCGTCGGTTTCGAGTAGCGGTTCCAGCCAGCCCCATTTGTCTTTTGTGCTGCCATCGAATAGCCCGAAGAAGCGTGCCTGCAGGTCTGCCGTGATCGCGCCACGTTCGCCGCTGCCAACCTCAATGCGATCAACCGAGCGCACCGGCGTGACTTCCGCCGCGGTTCCGGTCATGAACATTTCATCGGCGATATACAGCATTTCCCGGGGTATGTTCTGTTCCACGACTGTATAGCCTGCCTCGCTGGCCAGCGTGATGATCGTGTCACGCGTAATCCCGGTCAGACAGGAAGCGGCCGCCGGCGGCGTATAGATTTTGTCGTTCTTGATGACGAACAGGTTCTCACCGGCACCTTCACTGACATTACCGTCGGTAGAAAGGGCGATGCCTTCGTGAAAACCGTTGGCCTTGGCTTCAAGACTGATGAGCGTGCTCGACAGGTAGTTGCCGCCAGCCTTGGCCAGTGCCGGCAATGTATTCGGTGCCACCCGCTGCCACGACGAAATGCCTGCGTCGACACCTTTTTCCAGCGCTTCGCTTCCCAGGTAAGCGCCCCATTCCCAGGCAGCGACCACCACCTCGGTGGGGTGGTCAGGCGCGGGTGCGAGACCGATCTCGCCATAGCCACGAAATGCGATAGGCCGGATATAGGCGCCATTTACCAGGTTGTTGCGCAGCACGACCTGACTGCAGGCGGCATTGATCTGCGCTGCTGTATACGGCATCGGAATGCGGTGAATTCTGGCGGAATCAAACATGCGCGCGGTATGCGCCCCCAGGCGAAACACTTTCAGGCCGTCCGGCGTGTTATAGACGCGGATACCCTCAAATACCGATGAGCCGTAATGCAAGGCATGGGTCAATACATGCACCCGGGCATCGTTCCAGGGTACCAGCTTGCCGTTTTGCCAGATCCAGTCGCATTTGGTGAATGGCATGAGTTGTCCTCGTTATTTCCTGCCGGTTATCAAAATCAGGCCGTCATATGACCGCAGCGCCCTTGTCGTCGGGCAGGGCGCTCGTGTCCGTGCCTGCTTCACGCCGGCGCGCAATGCGGTTGATGACTTCCAGGTAGGCGAGTGCGCCGGCTTCAACAATATCGGTGCTGACGCCATTGCCGCGGTAGCTGTGGCCATTATATTCCACCGTCACCGTGACCTCGCCCTGGGCATCCTCGCCCATGGTTACGCTGCGCACTTCAAAATTTCGCAGCTGCACATCAAAGCCCACGCAACGTTCGATGGCCTTGAATGCGGCTTCCACCGGGCCGTCGCCCACGGCAGCCTCATTAATGACGCGGCCATCGGCATGGCTGAGCCTGACCGCGGCGCTGGCAATACTGGCAGAACCGGCTGAAATCTGCAGTTCCTCCATTGTCCACGGCCCCGGTGTGGTGTCGCCGGCATTCATAATGATGGCTTCAATGTCACCATCAAAAAGTTCCTTCTTGCGGTCAGCCAGATCTTTGAAGTCCTTGAAGGCGCGCTCCAGTTCTTCGTCACTGAGGCTGAAGCCCAGCTGCTCCACCCGTTCCCGGAAGGCATGTCGGCCGCTGTGCTTGCCCAGCACCAGGTTCGAGCGGCTCAGACCTACATCCTCCGGCTTCATGATTTCGTAGGTGGAAGCGTCCTTGAGCATGCCGTGCTGATGGATGCCGGCCTCATGCGCAAACGCATTTTCGCCTACGACTGCCTTGTTGCGCGGCACATGCATGCCGGTGATGCTGGCGACCAGGCGGCTGGTGGGGTACAGGCGGGTGGTATCGATGCCCGTGCCGATGCCAAAGAAGTTCTCACGCGTACGCAGTGCCATGACGACTTCCTCGAGCGAGCAGTTGCCGGCGCGCTCGCCGATACCGTTAATGGTGCATTCCACCTGCCTGGCGCCCGCATTCACGGCGGCAAGGCTGTTGGCAACCGCCATGCCGAGGTCATCGTGGCAGTGCACGCTGAGTACGATCTTGTCGATGTCCGGCACGTTGTTTTTCAGGTAGGTGAACATCTCGGCAAATTCCGCCGGCACGGTATATCCGACGGTATCGGGGATATTCACCGTGCTGGCGCCGGCCTCAATAACCGCCTGAACCACATCGGCCAGATAGCCGAATTCGGTGCGTGAAGCGTCTTCGGCGGAAAACTCCACGTCATCGCAGTGTTCACGCGCCAGCCTGACCGATTCAACGGCGCGACGGATGATTTCTTCCTTGGCCATCTGCAGCTTCAGGTTGCGGTGAATTTCGCTGGTCGCCACGAATACGTGAATACGGCTTTTCGCCGCGCCTTTTACAGCCGCGGCCGCCTTCGCCACGTCGTCGGGGTGACAGCGCGCCAGGCTGCAAATCGTGGGCCCGCTGATTTCTTCGGCAATGGCCTGCACTGACTCGAAATCGCCGGGCGAGGCGGCTGCAAAGCCGGCCTCGATGACGTCCACATTGAGATCGCGTAGCGCAGAAGCAACCCGCAGCTTTTCGCGCAGCGTCATGCTGCAGCCCGGCGCTTGTTCACCATCCCGGAGGGTGGTGTCAAAGATGATTACGCGATCGTCATTTCGCTCGTTCATCTGTCTACTCTCCATTTTCTCAATGTGTGTTGCTGGTAAATAGCCGCCTCAGCGGCATAAAAAAACCCCGCTACCTTGCCGGGCGCGGGGTTTTTGAAGTTTAAGGCTGATTTAACCTTTTCGTCGCCCGCACGCGGCCCTCTCAACAGCAAGGAGCAGTAGATACACTGCATCGTTCAGCGCGATGCGGCGTCCAATTGTGCGAGCAATAGACATAGCCGGATATCATCTTGCAATGCAAGGAACTTGTCAACCTTGGCTGGCCCGTTTTTTGGCTTTCGCCCGGACCCGGAATCGGGCTGCTCCGCCGGCATGGAGGCACCGCGCGATAAGGGCTGGCGCATCGTATTGCTTGTGCTATTCTTGCGCGCGGTTTGGGGGTGCCATAGGCATTTGTAGTATGGTTAAGGTCTGCCGGGCCATGCGTATCTACAACTGAATAATTATTACCCCGGCATTTCAATCGAACACTCCGATATATATCGAAGGGGACGCTTCATGAGTTCTACCAAGTGGACATCCCACCTGGTTGCCGTTGGTGCATTAATTGCGCTGGCGGCTCCCGTGGTCGGGCCGGCCCAGTCGCTGAACGACGTTATAAATGCAGAACAACGTCGCACCAAGCTGGCGCAGGAGTCGCAGCAACGCATTGATGCGGTTGTCAGTGACACGCGCAAGAAAGAAGATCAGTACAAGCGGCTGCTTAAAGAAATTGAAGGTCTGCAGATCTATAACACGCTGCTGCAGCGGCAGATAGACGGGCAGTCCCTTAAGAAGCAGGAGATCAGCGACTCGATCACGCAGGTTGAAGTGATCAACCGGCAGATCGTGCCGTCGATGACGCGGATGATTGAAGGTCTGCGCGAATTTGTCGAGCTAGATGTTCCGTTCCTGCTGGAAGAACGCCGTGAGCGTGTCGCCAACCTTGATGACCTGATGGCGGAGCCGGACGTTAATGTCGCCGAAAAATTCCGCAAGGTGACCGAGGCTTACCAGATTGAAAACGACTATGGCCGTACCATTGAGGCGTACACCGGTACGCTGGAAATTGGTGGCGAGGAACGCATGGTCGATTTCCTGCGCATCGGCCGCATCGCGCTTATGTATCAGACTCAGGACGGTGCCTATTCCGGAGTCTGGGATCAGTCGGCGCGCCGCTGGGAAGAAGCCGATGCTCATAAAAACCAGATTCGTGCCGGGCTGAAAATTGCCAACAAGCAGGTTGCACCTGACTTGCTACTGTTGCCTGTTCCCGCACCGGAGGCCGGCTAGTCATGAAAAATATTTGTAAACATTACTTGTCGCTGGTTGCGGCAGCGGTTGTCGGTCTGGGTATTGCAGCGTCCCCTGCAGTTGCCCAACAGGCACTGAGCATGGATCAGTTGCTGCGCAAGGTCGAGCAGGGCCGCGTGCAGGACAACAAGGAAAATCGCGAGCGTGAAGAGCGTTTTCGTAAAGCAAAAAATGAGCAGCAAAGTCTGCTGAACAACGCGACCGCACAAAAGCGCCGCGAAGAACAGCGCAGTAAGCAGTTGGAAGCGACTGCGGCAGCCAACAAGACAGAGCTCAAGGAGCTTGAAGCTGAGCTGAACGAGCGGCTCGGATCTTTAAAAGAGCTGTTCGGTGTGATGCAGCAGGTGGCAGGCGATGCCCGTACGCGG
>JAUIEY010000070.1 GCA_030429685.1 Gammaproteobacteria bacterium | reverse complement strand
TGTCGCCGCCCCAGAAATGCAGCACCAGATAAGTCAGCGCCGCGGTGAACAGGCTTACCAGTACGCCGGCGCCTATGGATACAAACTGCTCGCCGGCCACCACGGTTGCAATCAGCGTACCGATGCTGATCAGCATGCCGATGACAAACAGCCAGGTATTGCGTTTGAAGGCTGCCAGTTCGTACTCGGTTTCCAGACTCAGACGAAGCTTGCCGACACTTGCATACAGGACCCGGTGATTCTCGTTGTCGAGCAGAATTGAGTCGCGTGACAACAGCAGATGCTTGGCGATACGCCGTTCGCCGCCGGCCAGTGGTTCCAGCTTTGCACCCGGTACCCGGGTCAGGCGGAATTTCTTGCGCCCGACTTCGGCAATGGTCAGGAAGCCCTTCACCGCCATGTTGACCAGCGCTGCTGAGTAAGCCTTTTTGTCAAAACTCATCAGGCGGATGAACCGGCATGCCGCCGGCGAAAGACCGGCAGGGGGTTCAAAGCGGGGGATGATGGCACCGCCAAGCGGGTCTTTGCCGTAGCGTCGCCAGGTCAGCAGGTAAAACGCCAGCAGCAGCAGACTGCCGACCAGCGCGACCGCAGTGGCGGCATTGTCGCGCATGAACCAGCGTGCGCGGGTGGCGCTGTCCGGCTCAGTGACAAAACCCTTGGGCCATGCCACGGCTATGGTGAAACCTTCCCCGGGGCGCAGCTTGCGGGTGGTCACCCAGCCGGCACCGGAAGATTGATCCAGCGGCTGGTAGTCCTGCCCGGCTTCGCCCTGCCGGCCGGTGTAGGCGGCCTTGCGCACCACGCGCGCGCCCGGCGGCAGCGTTACCCGGGCTGACGCCGCCTCAATGGGGAAGGCCCAGGCGTTGCCGGTCACGTTCCAGTAAAGCTCGTCAAAATCTTTGAAGTACCCCAGTTGCCGGTTAGTCCGGTAACGGATGACGTAGGTGTGCTCGCCGGGCTGCAGAAAATGATCGGCGCGGCCGATGCGAATGCGCACGCCGTTGGACAGCCTTTCCAGCAAGTAGTTTTCGGCCACGCCATCACGCTGCACGTCAATAACCGAAAAATCGACATTGACCGTGTTGCCATACCGGTCTTCATAGCGGGTGGGAAAATCCCGGTAGATGCCGCGGCGGATAGAGCGGCCCTCGGCGACCACCGTGATGCTCTCGCGCACCTGCAGCGAAGCATCGGCGTTGACGATGATATCGCTGGCAAAGTTAAGGATGCGTTCGGCGGCACCGGCCGACGCGCTCAGACACAGTGCGCTCAGACACAGCAGGCGCAGGAACGCAGCAATCAGCCGGCGCACCACGGGCAGCAAGCTCTAGTCCTTGTCGAAGTTGACCTGCGGTACCGCCCGGTCGGCGTCGTTGGCGATTTCAAAGAACTTCGCCAGGCCGAAACCGAACTGACCGGCCACAATATTGCTCGGAAAGGATTCCACCAGGGTGTTGTTGTCGCGCACGGTGCCGTTGTAATAGCGGCGTGCAAGCTGAATTTCATCTTCTATTTCATTCAGCGAATTCTGCAGCTCGACAAAATTCTCATTGGCCTTGAGGTCGGGGTAGGCTTCGGCAACCGCAAACAGCCGGCCCAGCGCCGCGGTTAGCTGCCCCTCTGTCTGACCGCGGGCGGCAATGTCCGTGGTGCCCATGCTCTGGTTGCGCAGTTTGGTGACTTCCTCAAGTGTGTCGCTCTCATGCGATGCGTAGCCCTTGACGGTTTCCACCAGGTTGGGGATCAAATTCGCCCGCCGCTTAAGTTGCGTTTCGATACCGCTCCAGCCTTCGTCCACCAGATTTTTCTGCCGCACCAGCCGGTTGTACACGGCGATGACATAGCCAATCAGCACAATGACGAGAATTAGAACTATTGTTCCGGTAGACATCATGAGTCTCCTTGCAATGCCCGGGCTTCGGCAGCACAGTCGCGATCAATGGGCGGGTTTTGCCGGCTCAGTTGTAGCAGTTCTTCCCGGGCTGCGTCCATGGCGGCACGGAATTCGGCAATGCCGTGCAGGCGCGCCACCAGCATCGCGCCGACCATGCGGCCCTGCTCAATGTCACTCTGCCAGTGCACGTTGCACACGCCACGGCTCTGGCCGAAGTGCCAGCCACGTTGCAGCAGTGCGTCGGCCCGTTCGGGCAGCAATTCCGCCAGCAGCAGACCCCAGGCCCAGCCGGCCGACGAGTGACCCGATGGGTAGGACCCGTCTTTTTGCAGGTACTTCATGCCGGACGGGGTGCAGACCGGTTGCTGATTGAGCATGAACGGCCGTTTGCGCTGATAGTGTTTTTTAGGGGCGCTTGTGGTCATGGCGATATCAATGGCCGTGTTGCGCAGCACGCGCAGCGTCAGCGGCGTGGTCGCCTCGGTAATGGGCAGCCCGGCAGCACAACTGAACACCGTTGCGCCGCCCGGTTCGCGCATGGCGGCATCAAGAATCGCCAGCTCCCAGCGCGGTGTGTTCATGTACTGCAAAAACTTTTCACTGGCGACCTGATCTGCCGCGGCCGCGGGTGAACCCTCGGCCGGTGGCGGCGGCAACAACGCAACCAGATCGGGTCGTGCGGATTTTTCCAGAAAACTGCCGGAGCGGACCGCGGGTTTTTCCGGTGTGCCGGTGCAGCCGGTCAGGCTCAGGCCGAGCAGCAAAATAGCTGTAAAATTTTTCATGCGGTGGGTGCTGAATTCTGCGAAGTATGGAATTTTATCGCAGTCAGGGTCAGCGTCAGAGTTAATAAGGCATCGGTGGGATAGGAAATAAAGGTCGACAGATCCGACTGCGGCACATTGACCACCGCCACCAGCGCGGCGCACATGATAGCCAGCCAGGGCCAGCGGCGCCTGAACAACAGTATCAGCGCGGTCACAACCAGAACCGCGGTCGCCACCGGCACCACCAGCGGCAGGCCGAAAGTACCGTCACCGGTTTGCGAGCCGGCACATTCCTGGCCGGGCGGAACCTGCAGAACATAGCGCTGCACATCGAAAACGCAGGCTGCATGGAACTCGCGGCTCCATGCCTGCGACGCTTCATAACCGCCCAGCAGGACGGCGGCGGCAAGCAACACAGGCACTATCCAGCGCTGTTGCGCCCAGCTGAAGCCGGCGTCCGCCAGTGTCGCAGCACAGATTACGCACATCAGCGGCATGCTGAACACAAACCAGGCGTAGCGCACCCGGTTCAGGGTCTCCAGCGGTTCACCGAAACCCAGCCAGCGACCGGAAGCCACGGTCAGCGAGTCAATGGTGATCGGCAGAATGATGAACAGCACCAGCAGCAGGGCGATGTTGCTGCGATCCTGCAGCCAGCGACGCGGCGCCCAGACCAGCAGGCTGAGCTCGGCCAGCGCCAGTGCCGCCATGAACCAGGACATAACGGTCAGGCGAAGTGCTTGCGCAGCGCCGCGGCCAGCACATGCATCTGTTCAACCTTGCCCATGCTGATGCGCGCCCAGGTCGGATAGGGCGCATAGCTCATGCCGGTAAGAATACCCGCCTCGCGCATGGCTCCCATGAATTTACGCGGCGAGTCACCGGTATCGAAATACACAAAGTTGCCGCGGCTGGGCGCATACGGCAGGCCGAGTTCATCCAGCACGTTGCTGGTGATCTGCAGGCACTCGTGGATGCGCTCGCGGCTGAATTGCAGGAACTCTTTGTCCTGCAGGCTTGCGGTCGCCGCCATCACGCCGGTGTAACTCATTTGCGTGATGCGCAGCTCTTCCATGGCCTTGATGATTGCGGCCGGCGCGATGGCATAGCCGACGCGCAGTCCGGCCATGCCGTGCAGTTTGGAAAAAGTGCGCGTAACAATCACGTTCTTGCCATCCAGCACACTGCTCACCGCGGTGTGTTCCGGCATGTCGTCCCACAAATCCAGATACGCCTCATCCACCACCACCGGCGCCCGTTGCTCGGTAGCATCAATAAAAGCGCGCAGTTCTTTGCCCGTCAGCAGGGTGCCGGTCGGATTGTTGGGATTGCAGACGTAAATAAGCCGGGTGTCGGCGGTTATGGCCGCTTCCATGGCCGCCAGGTCATGACGCATGTCGCTGTCCAGCGGAACTTCGCTGACCGTGGCGCCGAGGCTGCGTGCATAGCTCGGCAGAAAACTGAAAGTCGGCAATGCCGCCACCAGTCCGCCGCCGCTGCGGCAATACACCAGCGCCGCCACGCGCAGCGCCTCACTGGAGCCGGCGCTGATCATGATGTTGTTGGTCGGCACACCTTCGGCTGCGGCAATGATTCTTTTCAGCTCACCGGTTTCGCGCATGGCGTATTTCCAGCCTTCCGCGGCGGCTTTTTCCGCGGCAGCCAGTGCGGCGGGTGACGGACCGTAAGGATTCTCATTCGCAATCAGGCGCAACATGCCGCCCGCCGGCGGCCGCCCCTGGGCAAAAGTGAGTGGTGCCAGGCTGCTGCCGAGCAACCCTGCCGAGGCGAGCAGCAGCGAGCGGCGGGAAAGCGGGGTAAGTGTACTCATGACGCGTCAATATACTATAAGTGCATTGCCGCCAGCTGCCGGTCATGCCGGCGGCTCAGTGCCAGCAGCGCCGTGATGGCGCCGCCCAGCGCCCAGGCCATGTCCGACTGGGTGTCCCACACATAGCCCTGCGTGCCAAGAAACGCCTCGGCAGCGGTTGCCGACAACAGCGCCGCCAGCCATTCAATGAGTTCATAAAAGGCGCTGAAGGCCAGGCAGACAGCAACAATAAAAAAATTCCGCCAGCCCGCCGCGGCAACCACCTGCAGCCGCAACAGGATTTCGCGGGCAATAATCGCCGGGACAAAACCCTGCATGAAATGGCCGACCTTGTCGTAATTGTTGCGGCCGGAGCTGCCAAGGTTTTCAAACCACGGCACTTCGGCATAGGTGTAATGACCGCCGACCATCAGCACAACACAGTGCAGCAGTATCAGTGCATACAGCAGCGGCGTCAGCGGAAAGGTGCGCCGCGTGAACAGCAGGATCAGCCCGCCAATCACGGCCGGCGCCACTTCCAGCGCCCAGGTCAGGTAATCCTTGGGCGCAATGCCTGACCAGATCAGTACAGCCATGAAAACGGCAATCCAGATCCAGTTCAATCGCGACAAACGGTGTGATTGCATGGATCGTTCGCTCAGGGACAACGTTCGAGAATCTGGCATCGACTCTCGGGCCAGTTGGGCCGGCGCAGACAAACAAGGTCATCGGAGCGCATGTCCATTTCCCAGACAAATTTATTGCTATCAATCCCTGCCATAGCCGGTTCTATGCGCAGCGTCGTTTTTTCCGGCCGTGTGTAGTGAAACATGCCGGTCAGTTGCCCATCGCTATGTTCATGACCAATCGGAATCACTTCAATGGTTTGATTGCCGGAATCAACACGAATCTCATCCGGGTCATTGCATTGGCGATTAAATTCAATACTTGTCCAGCGGCCTGGCAGCTTAGCCAGAGGCTTTTTCAGAGGCTTCGGATTGTTGTAAACAGTGGAGACTTTCTGGAAATAGTTAACTATCGGTAAATAGTCACCTTCATCCGCCGGTTCTTTGTTAAAAGTCATATCCAGAGCTTTGGGTTTGACACTTATCGTGTAATAAGGGATTCGTTTGGTGTAAGACTTCAGTTCTTGTTCCCATATGCTGGCTGCTGCAATGCCAAAAACCTGTTCGAAGGCGTCGATTGAGGGCTCGCCATTCTTCAGCCGATCAAAGTAGGCTTGCAGTTTGATGGCATTCTCGAAATTGTTCCCCAGGGTGGTGTAGTGGACGAGTAGCCAGGCCTGAAAATAGGCGCTGGAAGCTTTGCGAAGCCCAACAACGTTGTGCGGACTAAAGCCGTCGGATATTAGTTTCTGCCATTCAAACACCGGCGGGCCATTGTAGACGGCACGATCTGTTACTTCGCCGATGGTGAAAGACTGGCCGTCATCGAGAAAGCGCGTCGCAGAAACCATTTCGGCGAAACCTTCGTTGTACCAGCTTGGGTAAGTGAAACTGCTGTAGTTCAGCAGAGCGTGCCCGTACTCATGCCGTATGATGACTTTCGAATGCGATGAAAATCCGCTGGCAGGGATCACTATAACTGTGCGGCCACCGATTTCGGCAGCAAAGCCACCTGTGTTATTTGAAGTAATAAGTTTTCTGAAATCTGCTTTTTTTCGAGGTATGAGTACCAGAGTTTTGGGTGCAGAATCAGGCACAGCAATATTCGAAACTTGCAGTACCGCGCCGCGAAAGCGTTCAAGACTATCGAGCAGGTTTCTGACTTTTTTCTCTTTGGCATCGCTATAGGCAACAAAATGATCGTTTTCATACTTGTACCATTCGCGTTTCGCTTCTGCCGATGTCCAGACTATCGAGAGCAGCAGAATTACTAGGCAGGTGTCGAAATAGCCCGGCGATATTCTTTTTAATAACATAGGCGCTACTCGTTTTCGTGTGAAACAGTCACGGTCACGTCGTCGTCGGCATGCACCGTCACCGCAAAGTTGATCGGCCGGCAGCAGACCTGACAGTCCTCAATGTAGCTTTGCTCATACACTGAGCAGTCAATCATCACTTCGATGGTTTCACCGCAGTAGGGGCAGGAAACGCTGCGAGTAAGGAGATTGTTCACGCTAGCGACCCGCCGGTCGGCGAAAGTTTTTGCGCGCCCGGGCAACGGCCGCGCGGGTTACGCAGTCTTGCAGATGATCGTTCACCAGCCCCATGGCCTGCATGAAGGCATACACGGTGGTCGGGCCGACGAATTTCCAGCCGCGTTTTTTGAGTTCTCTGGCTATTGTCACCGACTCGGACGACGTGGTTACGCTTTGTGGTTTGCCGAGCGCGGCAGAATCCGGTTCATGGCGCCAGAAAAATGCCGCCAGCGAGCCCTCGTCGGCAACCATTTCCTGAGCCCGGGCCGCGTTGTTGATCACGGCTTCGATCTTGCCGCGATGACGCACAATGCCGGCGTCCCTGAGCAGCCGGTTTACGTCGCGCTGCGTAAAGCGCGCCATGGCGTTGAAGTCGAACTGCGCAAAAGCGGCACGAAAATTTTCCCGCTTGGCGAGGATGGTGCGCCAGCTTAGCCCGGACTGGAAACTTTCCAGGCAGAGTTTTTCAAACAGTCGCTGATCGTTGTCTACCGGAAAGCCCCATTCGGCATCGTGGTAGGCAAAAAACTCCGGCGCGGCAGCGCACCAGCCGCAACGCGGCTTGCCATCGGGGCCTGTTACCGTGTTACGCAATGGTCGCCGGCGCCGGGTTCAGGGTGCCACTGCATAGATCAGGAACAAGCCGAAACCCAGCGCGAGCAGACCGGAAACGCGCCCCAGGGTATCGGCCATCTGCAGCAGCCAGTTCAGCAGGCGGCTGAAACGCGCCCGGCCCAGCGCCGCAATCAACACGGCTGCGCCGATGGCCAGCCAGCCCAGAATTTCCAGTGCCAGCGGGAAACGGCTGGCGGGCGCGGCCGTGACCAGCAACAGGCCGACGCCGAGGCGTACCACCACGGCCAGCAACCAGAGGCCGGTCGAATCCTGATATTTTTTGAGCGGGTCAAAAAAGACTGCCGGCCTGACCAGAATGATCAGCCCGGCCAGCGTCATGAGTCCACCGATAAACAGAACCGCGTAGTTCACGTGGCAACCCTCCCATGCAGCAGCAGTCCCTTCATTGTATTACGACCGCTCAGGCGTTGCGCCACGCCCGCACAATCAACGGCCAGGTGGCCCGGCGCGTTGCCTGCGGGTCGCCCCACAGGCTTGCCAGCTCATCCTGTATCAGTTCCACCGGATTGCGGCCGTGCTGACGCTGGTAATTTTTCACCGCCGACCAGGTATTCAGATAGCCAAGCAGCGCAGCCAGGTCCCAGTCGGCCGATATCTGCAGCGGCGCAAACGGGATTTCAACAAAGGGCAACGCGATATCGGCATAGTTGTTGTCTACCAGTCGCCGTTCCGGCGGCCAGTATGCGTGCACGATCTCGGTATGAAACCGGTCCAGCGGTACATTCAGCTCGGTGTCAAAACTGATATCGACGTATGTCCACACCGCCAGCACACCGTCCGGTTGCATGACGCGCCGGGCCTCCGCCGCAAACTTATTAAGATCGAACCAGTGCACTGCCTGCGCGACACTGATCAGGTCCACACTGGCATCCGCGAGGCCACTGTGTTCGGCGGCAGCAACACGATATGTAACACCGGGACAGGGAAGCGCATGGGCTATCTGGTTGGCGCTGGCATCGGTCGCGATAACCTGCGCAAAATGATCGGCCAGCGCTATCGCAGCCTGTCCCGAGCCGGTGGCGCAGTCCCACGCGGTTGCATGGCCGGGCGCCAGCTCTGCCAGCCGGCTGAACAGTTCTGCCGGGTAACCCGGCCGGTATTGCCGGTAGTCCGGCGCGTGTCCTGAAAAATGATCCTTAAAGGTCATGCTTCCGGCGGCGCATACGGCACCAGCGTAACATCGGGCAGGTTGGGAATGCGCGGCATGGGCCAGAAGCCCGGCAATTCTTCAACGCGCCGCAGCCATGCACTGACCTCGGCAAACGGTTGCGTGTCCACGCCGCCTTCCGCTGCCAGCAACAAATACGGGTAGCAGGCAATATCGGCAACAGTGGGATTTTCGGTGGCCAGCCAGTCACGCTGTGCCAGGTGCGCATCCATGATCTCCAGCGCCCGGTAGGCTTTCTTTACCGCCAGATCGTAATCGAGCGGCCAGCGCAGCAGCTTCACGGCGCGCGCCATGGTCGGGCCGTTCTGGATTTCATTTGCCGAAAACGATAGCCAGCGCATGACCTGCGCCAGTGGTTCCGCTTCAACCGGCAACCACTGGTCTGCTGCCACGCCGCCATAGGCGCGGGCCAGGTAACAGAGGATGGCATGGGAATCGGTAATGACCCTGCCGTCATCCACCAGCACCGGAATCTGCCCGAAAGGCGTCAGTGCAAGAAACTCCGGACTGCGGTTTTCGCCCTTGGGAATACTGATCGGCACAGCTTCATAAGGCACAGCCAGCAGTTTGAGAAACAGATCGGCTTTGTAGGAATTACCGGAGCCGAAACCGGTATAGAGTTGTATCGTCATAAGGCGGTCTATTCTACGAGACCGCCAACAAAAAACCCGGCGCCGGGCCGGGTTTTTTTTAACTATCCGGGATGCGGGCTCAGGCTTTTTGCCGGCGCCGCAGCCAGCCGAGGCCGGCCAGACCGGAGCCGAACAGCCAGGCAGCGGCGGGCAGCGGTACCACGGTCGCGCCGGCAGCCCATTGCAGGGTGCGCTCGGTCATTTCAATGCCGAGGTCGGTTTCCAGTTCGTAGCCGTCAACGTGGCCGT
>JAUIEY010000069.1 GCA_030429685.1 Gammaproteobacteria bacterium | reverse complement strand
CCGCCAATGTTGCCCAGTCCCACCGTGGCCGACAAAGCCGTGGCCAGTGCCTGAAAGTGATTGATCGCCCCGGGATCATCCGCTTCGTCATAACGGCCGCGGATGACGTGCACGCCGTGGGTCAGTGCCCGGTATTGGCAGAAACCGCTCCAGATGGTGAAGGTCAGTCCAGTGACGACCATGATATAGAGCACGTAGTCGTGCCAAAGAATCGCGTTGACGGCGATTAAGAAATTATCCATGCAGACCCCCGCTGTTAACCTGCGTTACTGCTTTTCAACAATAGCCGTGACACCCATACCACCGGCCGTGCAGACAGAAATTAACCCGCGGCCGCCGCCGTTGCCGTCGAGTATTTTGGCCAGCGAGCCGAGTATGCGCGCGCCGGTGGCGGCGAAGGGGTGACCGATGGCCACGCTGCCGCCCTTGATGTTGAGTTTGCTGCGGTCAATCGAGCCGAGTGGGGTATCGCGGCCGAGTTTGTCGCGACAGAAGTCCGGATCTTCCCAGGCTTTCATAGTTGCCAGCGCCTGCGCGGCGAATGCTTCGTGGATTTCAAAAAAGTCGAAATCGCCGAAACCCAGCGACGCATCGCGCAGCATCTCCGACACCGCGTAGGTCGGCGCCATCAGTAAGCCTTCGCTGCCGACAAAATCCACCGCGGCAACCTTGCCAAAGCGCAGATAGGCCTGTACCGGCAGGCCGCGCGCCGCGGCCCATTCTTCTGAAGCGAGCAGCACCGAGGCAGCCCCGTCGGTCAGCGGCGTGCTGTTGCCGGCGGTCATGGTGCCGGCCTCCGAGCGGTCGAAAGCCGGCCGCAGCTTGGCGAGTTTTTCCAGCGAGGAGTCGGGTCGCACGTTGTTGTCAACGTCGGCACCGGAAAACGGCACCACCAGGTCACTGTAAAAACCGTCCTGCCATGCAGCGGCCGCATTCAGGTGGCTGCGGCAGGCAAGTTCATCCTGATCTGCGCGGCTGATCTGCCATTGCTTGGCAGTGATCTCCATGCTCTCGCCCATGGACAGACCGGTGCGCGGTTCGGTCACGCCGAGCGACACCGGTTTAAAAAAGCGCGGCCGCAGCCCGAGCCACGGTTTGAGTTTTGCGCCCAGAGTACGACCGGTTGCACTCTTTATAAGCAGCTTCTGGTATTCGCGCGGATAACCGATCGGTGTGTCACTGACGGTGTCGGTGCCGCCGGCAATACCGGCATCAATCTGCCCGAGGGCAATTTTGTTAGCGATCAGGATGGCGGCTTCAAGACTGGTGCCACAGGCGCGGGTCAGGTCGAAGCCCGGCGTTTCCGGCGCAAGTCCGCTGCCCAGTACGCATTCGCGCGCCAGGTTCCAGTCGTGCGCATGTTTGATTACTGCGCCCAGCGATACGTCGCCAAGCTTTTCGCCCTTCAGGTTGTACTTGTTGACCAGCCCGCTCAGCGCAGCCGTCATCATGTCCTGGTTCGATTGATCGGCATAAGCCGTGTAAGCGCGACAAAAGGGAATACGTGTGCTGCCAATAATGGCTACCCGGCGCGGTTCGCGGTAATGCATACAGGGCCTCCACCCAGCCAAGCGGTTGCCTAACCATAGACAGGTTAAGCGCGCGGGGCAATTGGCGGTTCAGGGCCGGGGCGGCAGCCGGTCAGGCGGACAGGTAGGTCTGTTCCTCGCCCGTGGTTTCCCGCCCGAGAGCGGCATTGCGGTGAGGGAAGCGGCCGAATTCGGCGATGATGTCGTGACGCAGTTCGGCAAACTGGGCCACGGTGTCAAAGGTGTCGCGCAGGGTGTCAGACACCCGTTTGGTCAGCGCGGCAAAAATCTTTACCGAGGTCTGCTGAATTTTCAGTGATTCAATCCGCTGCAGCGGCATGAAAAAGAACAGCTGCTCCAGTTCGCTGAGACTTTTGTAGGAGCCTGCAGCGACGCCCTGCTCGCAAAGCTTCAGCGCCTTGCGATCGCCGCGGAAGGCCTGCTTGCTGTGCTTGTAGATATGCCGCGGCAACTGACACAGCGTCAGGATCAGTGCCAGCCGGCCGCGTGGCTCGGCTGCCCAGTTGTCCAGTTCACCCTTTAGCGCCCGGTCCACCAGGCCGCAGAAACGCTCCGCTACCTCGGCGTCAAAGGCCGGATCGTTGCCAAACCAGCTGGCCATGCGGCTGTCCACGGTCAGTTCGTTGCGTTCGCGGTCGGCAAACCAGAATTGCAGCAGCTCTTCGTAGTCATAATCACTCATGCGCGCATGATCGCAACCGGGGCAGGTCAGATACTTTGACGGCCGTCACATCCGTCGGAAAACAACCCAAAAGCGCCATGGATTCAGGTGCTTAGCCTGATCTTCCGCGGCCGCAGGATTGAGTCGCGCCAGGATTTGCGGCTATAATGCGCGGTTCTCGCCAGCTTGGCCGCGGGTGACATAACGATTCACAAGATCGTCACTTGAGGTTGTCTCTCGGAAGCCAATAAAAACAAAGGCTTATGGCCAAGCGCCGGCACTGCCGGCATCTACGCAAGCCGTATTGAAATGGATATCGGGCGGTCCCCCGCGTCGGGCATCGCCGCAACATTGTGGGAATTGAGTATGGGTGTGCACAACACACGCGGATTACCGGAAGCGCACGGGTTATACCGGCCCGAGCTGGAACATGACTCCTGCGGGGTCGGTTTTGTCGCGCATATTAAAGGTGAGCGCAGTCACCAGATCGTTAAAGACGCCGACCACCTTGGCTGCCGGATGGATCACCGTGGCGCCCGTGGTGCCGAACGCAACACCGGCGACGGCGCCGGCATGCTCACCGCGCTGCCCCATGAGTTTCTGAACCGCGTTGCCAGCGAGTCCTTCGCTGCGGAACTGCCCGCCCCCGGCCGGTACGCTGCGGGCAATGTGTTTCTGCCGACCGACCGCGCCGAACGCAAGCGCTGCAAAACCCTGTTTGCCGAACTGATCAGCCAGGCGGGCCTGAACCTGGTGGGCTGGCGCGATGTGCCGACCGATGCCGATGCCGCTGACATCGGCCCCACGGCGCGCGCCGCACAACCGAAAATCGAGCAGCTGTTTGTGGCTGCGCCGGATGGCCTGAGTGCCGAAGCATTCGAGCGCAAAATTTACGTGGCGCGCAAAAAAGCCACGCATGCGCTGCGCAATGACACCTCGCTTGAGCAGGCGGACATGTTCTATGTCTGCTCACTGTCGCCGCGAGTCATCATATACAAGGGCATGTTTGCCCCGGATCAGGTCTCGGCTTTTTACCCCGACCTGCAGTGCGAGGACTACACCTCGCACATCGCCATGGTGCATTCACGGTTTTCCACCAACACTTTCCCGAGCTGGGATCGCGCGCAACCGATGCGCTTCATGTCCCACAACGGTGAGATCAACACACTGCGCGGCAATACCAACTGGATGCGTGCGCGCGAAGGTGTGGCAAAGTCTGATCTATTTGGTGAGGACATAGCGGAACTGTTTCCGGTAATTGAACCGGACGTTTCCGACTCCGGCGCTTTCGACAATGTGCTGGAGTTCCTGCTGATGGCGGGCTTTTCGCTGCAGGAAGCCGTCATGATGATGGTGCCCGAGGCGTGGCAGAAAGATGACCTGATGTCCCAGGAAAAACGCGCCTTCTACGAGTACAACTCGGCGAAGATGGAGCCCTGGGACGGCCCCGCCTCCATACCTTTCACCGACGGCCGTTACATCGGCGCGGTGCTGGATCGCAACGGCCTGCGCCCGAGCCGCTATTACCTCACCCACGATGACCGCGTCATCATGGCATCGGAAGTCGGTGTGGTGCCGGTTGATCCTGCCAACGTGAAATTCAAGGGCCGGCTGGAGCCGGGCCGCATGTTCCTGATCGATTTTGAACAGGGTCGCCTGATTCCGGACGACGAGCTCAAATCCGAATTTGCCTCGCGGCGCCCCTATGCGCAGTGGCTGGAAAACCAGCGCATGATCATGAAAGACCTGAACCCGGCGGGTCTGGGCGCGGGTCTTGATGAAGCCACGCTCATTGAGCGCATGCAGGCATTTGGTTACACTGCGGAAACCATGCAGTTCATGCTGCGTCCGCTGGTCAAGGAGCTGCGCGACCCGGTCGGTTCCATGGGCAATGATTCGGCGCTTGCCTGTCTGTCCGACAAGCCGCGCATGATCTATGACTACTTCAAGCAGATGTTCGCGCAGGTGACTAACCCGCCGATCGATTCCATTCGTGAAGAATGCATCATGTCGCTGGAGTGCTACATCGGTCCGGAAAGCAACCTGCTTGATGTCAACGAGGCAAGTTGTCATCGCATCGCGCTGAAGCACCCGATCCTGAACAACGACAACCTCGCCGCGCTCAAGAACATGGATTTCCGCGGCCTGAAGTCACAGGTTATTGATATCACCTACGCAGCCGCGGATGCCCCGGGCGGGCTGGTGCCGGCGCTGGATCGCATCTGTGCCGAAGCGGAACAGGCCGTTGACGATGGCTACGCCTTTATTGTCCTGACCGACCGGGCGATGAGCCGCGAGCGTATTGCCGTCAGTTCGCTGCTGGCCTGTGCATCGGTGCACCATCACCTGGTGCAGACCGCCAAGCGCACCCGCATCGGTTTGATTCTGGAGTCGGGCGAAGCGCGCGAAGTGCATCACTTCTGTCTGCTGACCGGTTACGGTGCCGATGCCATCAATCCCTATCTGGCGTATGAAGCCCTGTGGCAGTCGCAGCGCGAAGGCCTGCTGGAAGGCACGCGCTGCAAAAATGACCTGGAAATTGTTGACGCATACCGCAAGGCTGTCGGCAAGGGCATGCTCAAAGTCATGGCCAAGATGGGCATATCCACGCTGGCGTCCTACAAAGGCGCGCAGATTTTTGAAGCGCTGGGCATTGCCGACGAGGTGATCGAGCGTTCCTTTGTCGGCACGCAGAGCCGCCTCAAGGGCGTGAACTTTGCCATTCTCGAAGAGGAAGGCCGGCGCCGCCATGCCCTGGCGTGGCCCGCGCGGGACGAGGACAAGCTGGACGAATTGCCCAACCCGGGCGATTTTCACTGGCGCAGTGCCGGCGAGCGGCATGCCTGGGAGCCGATGACCATTGCCAACCTGCAATCCGCAGCGCGTGGCAACAGTCAGGCGGCGTACGCCAAGTTTGCCGAGCAGATTAATAACAACGCGCGCGCCAACTGCACCCTGCGTGGCCTGATTGATCTCAAACCGCGCAAGCGCGGCTCCATTCCGCTCGAAGACGTGGAACCGGCCAGCGAGATCGTGAAACGCTTTGTTACCGGCGCCATGAGTTTCGGTTCCATATCCAAGGAATCGCATGAAGCGCTCGCAATTGCCATGAACCGGCTCGGCGGCAAGTCCAACACCGGTGAGGGCGGGGAAGACCCGGAGCGTTTTGAACCGTTGCCGTCCGGTGATTCGCGCCGGTCGGCAATTAAACAGATTGCCTCGGGACGTTTCGGTGTCACGGCCTGGTACCTGACCAATGCCGATGAACTGCAGATCAAAATGGCGCAGGGTGCCAAGCCCGGCGAGGGCGGTGAGCTGCCAGGCCGCAAGGTTGATGAAGTCATTGCGCGCATCCGCTACTCAACACCGGGTGTCGGGCTGATTTCGCCGCCGCCGCATCACGATATTTATTCCATCGAGGATCTGGCGCAGCTTATTCATGATTTGAAAAACGCCAACCCGAGCGCCCGTATCAGCGTCAAACTGGTGTCGGAAGTCGGGGTCGGCACTATCGCCGCGGGTGTGTCCAAGGCGCATGCCGACCATATTCTGATTTCGGGTGACAACGGCGGCACCGGTGCGTCGCCGCTGACCTCAATCAAGCATGCCGGGCTGCCCTGGGAACTTGGCGTGGCTGAAACCCATCAGACGCTGGTGCTGAACGATTTGCGTTCCCGCGTGGTGCTGCAGGCCGACGGTGGCATGAAAACCGGTCGCGACGTCGTGATTGCCGCGCTGCTGGGAGCCGAGGAATACGGCTTCTCGACCGCGCCGCTGATCACCATGGGCTGCATCATGATGCGCAAGTGTCACCTCAACACCTGCCCGGTCGGCATTGCCACGCAGGATCCGGTGTTGCGTAAGAAGTTCGACGGCAAACCCGAACACGTCGTCAACTACCTGTTCATGGTCGCCGAGGAAGCGCGCGCCATCATGGCCGAGCTCGGGTTCCGCCGTATTGTTGACATGATCGGCCGTACCGATGTGATGGATACGCGCCGCGCCGTGAAGCACTGGAAGGCGGACGGTCTGGACCTTGCGCCCATTCTCGCGCCGGCACAAAAACCGCGCGAAAGCGTAGACGTCTACTGCACCATGCAGCAGGACCACGGCCTGCAACTGGCACTGGACAATCGCCTGATCGAACTGGCACGTCCGGCGATCGAAAAAGGCGAGCGCGTCGAACACGAGTTGCCGATTGTGAACACCAATCGCACTGTCGGCACCACGCTGAGCCACACCATCGTCAAGCGCTGGGGTGAGCGCGGTCTGCCGATTGATACCGCGCACTTCAAGTTCAACGGTTCGGCCGGGCAGAGTTTCGGCGCCTGGCTGGTGCGCGGCGTCACGCTGGAGCTCGAAGGCGACTCCAATGACTATGTCGGCAAAGGCCTGTCGGGTGGCCGCATCATTGTTTACCCGCCCAAGAACAGCAGCTTTGTCGCGGAAGACAACGTCATTATCGGCAACGTCGCACTGTATGGCGCCACCACCGGGCGGGCCTTTTTCCGCGGCCGGGCGGCAGAGCGCTTTTGCGTGCGCAACTCCGGCGCCAAGGCGGTTGTCGAGGGCGTCGGCGATCATGGCTGCGAATACATGACCGGCGGTCGCGCGGTGATTCTGGGTCCCACCGGGCGCAATTTCGCGGCCGGCATGTCGGGCGGGGTTGCCTATGTCTGGGACGTCAACGGCGATTTCGAGTCGAAGTGCAACAAGGGCATGGTCGATCTCGATGCGGTGGACGACGACGATGACGTGTCCGAGCTGCGCGAGCTGATTGAGCTGCATCTCGAGTACACCGGCTCGGAAGTCGCCAAGCAGATTCTTGACGGCTGGCCCGAAGTGCTCGAGCAGTTTGTCAAAGTTATGCCGACTGACTACAAGCGCGTTCTGTCAGACCGCAAGCGGCATGACGAGGAAATCGAATCCGAGATTCACGAAGCCGATCAGACCGGCACCTTTGTGGCTCGCGAGGCTTAATAAGGAAGTTATGCAAGATGGGTAAGCCCACAGGATTTATGGAGTACCGCCGGCGCACCGTTCCGTATCGCGATGAGCAGGAACGGCTGGGCGACTATGCCGAAATTTACACCCCTGCCGAGGAAGATCGCCTGCAGCGCCAGGGTGCGCGCTGCATGGATTGCGGCGTGCCGTTTTGCCAGTCGGATACCGGCTGTCCGGTGGACAACCTGATTCCGGAATGGAATCACCTCGTCTACCAGGGCCGCTGGCAGGAAGCGCTCAAGCGGCTGCACAAGACCAACAACTTTCCCGAGTTCACCGGCCGCGTGTGCCCCGCGCCGTGCGAAGGTGCCTGCGTGCTGGGCATCAACAACCCGGCGGTGACCATCAAGAACATCGAAAATGCCATCATTGACCGCGGCTTTGCGGAAGGCTGGGTAAAGGCACAGGTGCCGGACAAACGCAGCGGTAAAAAAGTTGCCGTGGTGGGCTCCGGCCCGGCCGGGCTGGCCGCAGCCGAACAGCTCAATCATGTCGGTCACAGCGTGACGGTTTACGAACGTGAAGACCGCATCGGCGGCCTGCTCATGTACGGCATCCCCAACATGAAGCTCGACAAAGGCGTGGTGGATCGCCGCGTCAACCTGATGCGCGAGGCCGGCGTGGAATTCGCAACCGGCACCGATATCGGCAAAGACATCAGCGTCGAGCAGTTGCAGTCCGATTTCGATGCCGTGCTGTTCGCCACCGGCGCGACCACACCGCGTGATTTACCGGTGCCGGGACGCGATCTCAACGGCATCCATTTTGCGATGGACTTTCTTACCGCCCACACGCGCAGTCTGCTGGACTCGGAGTTGCAGGACGGCAACTACATCAGCGCCAAAGACAAGAAGGTTGTTGTTATCGGCGGTGGCGACACCGGTACCGACTGTATTGCCACTTCGTTGCGTCACGGCTGTGTCTCGATGATCAATTTTGAGTTGCTGCCGCAGCCGCCCGAAAAGCGTGCTGATGACAATCCGTGGCCGGAGTGGCCGCTGATTCTGCGCACCGATTACGGCCACGAAGAGTCCATCAAAAAGTTCGGCTGCGATCCGCGCACCTATGCGATTGTCACCAAGGAATTCATTGATGACGGCGAAGGTAACGTGCGCGGTGTTAAAACCGTGCTGGTTGACTGGACCCGGGATGATGACGGCCGCATGCAGATGAAAGAAGTCGAGGGCAGTGAGCAGGTCTATGAAGCCGACCTGGTGCTGCTGGCCATGGGTTTTACCGGCCCCGAGTTGTACGTGGCGGATCCGGTCAATCTGGAGCTCGATGCCCGCGGTAACTACAAGGCCGCCTATGGCGACTATGCAACCAGCGTGCCGGGCATTTTTGCGGCCGGCGACTGCCGGCGCGGTCAGTCACTGGTGGTGTGGGGAATCAATGAAGGCCGCGGCGCGGCCCGGGCCATTGATACCTACCTGACGGGGGACAGCCTGTTGCCGGCGCCGATGATGACCCTCGGCACCGCCACGGGATAGGAACTCACCAGCCACCGCCGCCGCCACCACCACCGCCGCCGCCCGAAAAGCCGCCGCCGCCGCTGCCGGAGCTCGAGCCCGGCGCGCGTACCGATGACGCCACCGCGCTGCCCATGCTGGCAGCCAGACTGCCGGCGCGGCCTGCCTGCCAGCGCGTGCCGCGGTACCAGCGCGGCCGATAACCGCCGCCCGCGCTGTCGGGATCAGTGCTGGCCGCGGCCAGCACCGCGGCAAACTTGTCGTTCCACTCGTTTTCCACGTCCAGCGCCATGGCGTAGGGCAGGTATTTCTCGAACAGTTCCGGTGTCTTGTCGGGCGGGTGCAGAAACTTCAGCCGGTTTTCCTCGGCTGTGCCCAGGTACATGCGAAAGCCTTCGATTTCATCCATCAGCTTGCGGCCGGCCAGGGTCGGTTGCTTGAGCAAAAAGAAAAATACAATGTTCAGGCCGCCGAGCAGCGCGTAGCAAAAAGTCAGCACCGGCGCGGAGGTAATCTGCAGCCACAGCGCCTGCAGACTGTTTATGCCGGCAATAAAAAACATCACCACAACCTGCAGCAAGAATGTGGCAATGCGGCTGGTGGGCAGTTTGCGAAATGGCACGGCCTTGAATGTAGG
>JAUIEY010000068.1 GCA_030429685.1 Gammaproteobacteria bacterium | reverse complement strand
CCGTTCGGTCCGGTGCTTTCCGATTCGATCAACGACCAGTTGCGGACGGTTCTGGGACCTTCCGGTAAGCGTCCCGCCTACATCGTCGAGCGGGTCAAGAAGACCTGGGAGCTCGGTGACGGCTGGGCCAAGCACGCCATCGTGGAGGTTGCGCTGGGCACCCGCGAGGGATCCAGCGTGCGCGGTGGCGCGCTCGGCGGTCTGCACGATGGGGCGTTGGGCGATGCCGCCAGTGTCGACAAGGCGATCGACGCCGCGGTGGCCGCGGTGGGCGCGCGTCGCGGTGTGCCGGTGTCGCTGCCGTCAGCCGGCGGCTCTGCAGTGGTTTCCTGCAAGCTCAGGTATTGCGACAGAAACTTGTCGTAGGCGACGCCGTTACCGTTCGGCTCGCTGAGTGGCGGCAGGATGCTGGTCTCAGCGGCTGTCAGTAACTCAGCAAGCGCCTGCTGAAATACCTGTGTTAATTCGGAAAGGTAATCGCGGGGTACTTCAGTGCCGGCTTCTTCTTCACCGGTTGTTTCAACCGCGGTCGCCTCAACAGAATTGCCTTCACCAATACCGGCTTCGCCTTCGACTTCACCTTCGCTGGCGTCGGTTGTGGTAGCTGCAACTTCAACAGGGGCAAGACCAAGCTGATCAATCAGGGTCTGAAAAGCGCTTTCGGCACCGCTGCCGAAAGATGCCGGGTCCGCACCACTGTCCAGCAGCGCAGCCAGGCTGGCACGAAAATCAGCCAGCGGATTGGTTTCCACCGGCGCTTCATCTTCTTCACCACCGCCTTCTTCGGCAGCGGTTGCTGCAATGGCGGCAAGTTCGGCAGCAAAATCATCCAGTGTGGGTTGCAGGGCATTGGCAAGTGTATCGGCTGCACCGCTTAATGCAGCGGCACTGGCTTCGGCCTGCAGCGCGGCCAGTTTTTCGGCATGCACGATACGCAGTCGCACATCGGCCACACCTTTGTAGTGGCCGGACAACAGATTGCGGATCACGCCCGGTTGTTTGCCTTCGGGTTTGACGGTTGTTGTCAGGGCATCGCTTTCTGCCGCAGCGGGTGCCGGTGCGGTGGTTGCAGTATTCGATGTGCTGCTCGTGGTCTGAGCGGCAGTAAAGGTGGGCTGTCCGGACTGGATCTGCACGGCGCGCTCCATCGCTGTGGTGGTTATCTGTCCTATCGGCACATCCTGTGCCGATCTTTAATGCGGCAGCGCAATAGGCTGCCGCCCCTGCAAGCGCCAAATTTACAGCGTGTTCTTATAAACCGTGCCGTCCTTCATGATCAGCCGGATGTTGTTTTCGTAGTCTTCCAGCAGCGCCACGTCTTCGAGCGGGTTGCCGTCCACCAGCAGCAGATCGGCATAGGCACCCTCGGCAATCACCCCGAGCGGTCCGTCCTGATAGGGATTACGCGGTCCGGTGAGTTTTAGCAGTTCGGCATTGTGGCGGGTGGCCTGGGTCAGGATCTCGGCGGAATCGAACCAGCGTTTACGAAAGCCGAACTCGGTCTGGCCGATGCGGTAGGCGCGCAGGGTGCCGAAAGTATCAGTGCCGAATGCCACGGGCAGGCCGATGTCGCGGGCGGTTTCCATCAGGGTGTCAACGCCGGTCATGACTTCCGCGGCCTTGCCGCCCTGGCCGCCGGTCTGACCGGGCTGAATAAACTGGCGGATAAAGCCGAACGACTGCGATGACAAGTACGCGCCTTCTTTCTGGATGCGTTTCAGTGTTTTCGGCGACAGCAGGTGGCCGTGTTCGATCACTTTCACGCCGGCATCGAGTGCGCGGTTGACGGCTTCGTCGGTATAGGCATGCACGGCGACGTAAGTCTGCCAGTCGGCCGCGGCTTCGACGGCGGCGCGCATTTCTTCGACGCTGTATTGCACGGTATCAATCGGATCATATTCCGATGAAATACCGCCGCCCGCCATGACCTTGATCTGCACGGCGCCGAGGCGCAGCGATTCACGTACCGCGCGGCGCACTTCGGCCGGCCCGTCGGCCAGCAGCTTGAAGCGGTCCATGAGGGTGGCGCCGCCGCCCATGTTCGGATGCGGATCATTCAGTCGGCGCAGGTCGCCGTGGCCACTGGTTTGCGAAATGATCATGGCCGATGGATAAATACGTGGCCCCGGCACGATGCCTTCGTCAATGGCTTTGGCCAGGCCCTGCGACGGTCCGCCGATGTCGCGCACGGTGGTCCAGCCGCGCATTAAATAGATTTCCGCGGCTTTGACGGACACGGCGCCCATGTAGCCCAGGTCGGTGTCGCCGAGTTCTGCCGGCGGCGCCGACAGCGCGAGGTGCCCGTGCGCCTCGATGATGCCGGGAATCATGATGCGCCCGCCGCCATCTATGACATCAGCGCCTGCAATGCTGTCAGCCGCGTTCAGCGTTTTGATCAGGTTGTTTTCGATCAGCACGTTGCGTGGCGCGGTGAGTTTATTGCCGTTGCCTTCCCAGACCCGCACGTTGCGAATCAGTGTGCGTTTGATTTCGGGCTGTTTGGCGGCGGCCTGGCGGTGGCCGCCGGCGTTAGCGGTGATGCCGAAGCTCAGCAACAGGGCGGCGAGGAATATTCTGTATATATAAGTGTTCATAACGATCGCACCAGTAAATGAATCCACAGTGCCAGCACGGCCACCACACCGACTTCGAATGCGGCCAGCCGGTGCAGCACGTGGTTATACGTCAGATGTATGCAGGCATGCATAATACGCGACGCCACGAACAGCCACGCCAGGCCCAGCGCCAGTGTGGTTTCGGCCTGCATGACGATGTGCAGGGTGGCGGCCACGTAGAACAGCATCGGCACCTGGAACTGGTTATCAAAGCTGCGCGTGGTGACGGCAACGCGCTCGTCCACTGCACCGCCCTGCATGAGTTTGTAGAATTTGCCGTCCATGCGGCCTTCGCGCACGCTGGCAAAGCGTGCTTTCACGGCCAGCCCGCCGATGACGACGGTCAGTCCTATCATCACGAGCATGGGGTAGAGCATGCTGTTGTGCATAACGATTTCCTTGGCAGGATTGCCTGCGGCATCAGATGCCGTTGGGGAACTCCCAGTCGGACAGACCGTCGCCGCTTTCAATCACTTCTTTGAGTGCGGTAAACACGTCACGGTCGTACACGGTACCGAGTTCGTTGTGGATGGTATTGAGTGCGGATTCGGGTGACATGGCTTCGCGATAGGCACGCGGACTCACCAGCGCGATGTAGGCATTCGCCACCGACAGGATGCGACCCAGCACGGTGATGCGGTCCTCGGCCAGGCCCTGCGGGTAGCCGCTGCCGTCGAGGTGTTCCTGCTTCTGCGCAATGGCGGTCAGCACCGGGTCATCAAAATCCAGTTTGCGCAGAATTTCCACGCCTTCCTCGACGTGGGTATGCAGCAGTTGCGCTTCGCTGTCGGACAGTTCATCGCGTTTGGTCAGCAGATCACGCGGCAGGGAAATCTTGCCGACGTTGGCGAGCATGGCGGCGGTAACCAGGTTGCTGAGGCTTTCCTGATCGAGCCCCATTTTGATGCCGACCGCGCGGCACAGTTCGGCAAGGCGTGCGGAATGAAACGCCGAATACGGATCGTGCAGATCAATAACGTCCACCAGCGAGGCCACCAGTTTGTTCAGCAATTGCTCTTCGCGGGTGGCGGAGCGCTGGCGGTGCTGGTTGCCGATTACCATGGGCAGGTAGTTTTTCTTTTCTGCCAGCCGGATGCTGCGCTCGCGCCAGGCCCACAACAGCGTGGCGAGCAGAAACACGCTCAGCCCGAGCGCCACGAAGTAGGCCCAGATGCGCTGTTGCAGGGTGCTGAGGGCGCGTTCGGCATCCACGCGGCGCATCAGTTTCCAGCCGGTGCCGGGGACTTTCTGCGCCGACTGCATCACCCGGGTGCCGGCGGCGCTCTCGCTCACGGCAAAGCCCAGCGTGATGACGCGGTTGATGCCGGTGAGTTCGTCGGCGCCGGTCAGTGCCACCACCGGGTCGTCACCGGTGGCGATCAGCAGATTGGCATCGCTGTCAAAGTAACCGGGCAGACTCTTTATTAAGGGTCGCAGCAGTTCGGCGGCATCGGTGGCGGCGACCAGCACCCCGCCGATGGCCTGCTGGCCGGCGGCGCCCGGCGGCGGTTCGATGACCACGGCCATATATAAAGTGGCGGTGCCGTCGGCATTGCGCGCCAGCACCAGCTGCCGGGTGCGGGTAGCAATGGCCTGACGGGCAATCTGCAGTGCCTGTTCCGAGGTGGCGGCGCCGGGCGTGGTGAGTACGGTGGACAGTTGCGCATCCAGCAACGCCAGCGTCTGGAATTTGCCGTTGCGCGCGGCCGAACGGGTGCCCGAATCGGTGTTGGCGATAAGCAGGCCGCGCAGGTAATCGAATTCGGCTGCCGGCACGTCGCGGCTGATCGGGCCGCGGTTGACCAGTGCCCACAAATACAAGCGCAGTGAAGCGTTGTCGGCGAGTTCCAGCAATGCGGCGGACTGCGCTTCGACCTGGTTGCTAATGTTGCGCGCGCCGGCCAGTGTGACGGTATCGAGGCGCGCGGCCCACTGATCGGTTTCCCGGCCGAGTTCGGCAGCCTGGTAGCGCAGCCCGAAGATCAGCGCGGTGGCAGCCGCGGCGAGCACCGCGGTCAGCAGCGCGACATCGCGCAGCCGTTGTCTCGGTATGGGGATGTCGGTGTCAGTCGCTGCGCCGCTGGCCGCAGCCGGGTTCAGGTCGTCGGTAGATGTAGCCACCACTGCCGGTCACTGATTGAGTACACCGGGGCATAGTGAACGATTGTGCGCTCGGGCACAATTATCGAGGCCTGGTTGTCGAGGATGTACACATCATTGCCGGTTGCCACGGCCAGCACGGCGTGCGGCAGTCGCAGGTTGGTGTCCTGCACCACCACCAGGCGCATGGACTGCACGTCCCAGCCCAGCCAGCGCAGCGAGAACAGTTTGACGATCACGTAGTCTTCGCAGTCGCCGCCGTTTTCGAGAAACAGTTCGGGAATGGCCCAGTAGTCTTCGCGGCCGTAGTTATCAATATCCAGCACGTAGTTTTTTTCATTCGCAAACCGATTCACCGCATCGAGCTGCGCCTGTCGCGGCAGGTCGCGAATGCCGCGCAGAAAGCCGTGCCATTCTTCCAGATGACAGCGGTTGAAATGATCGGTGGCCGCACACGAGCCTTCAACGAGGTTGCTGGTGATGTGTTGTTCCAGCACGTCGAGCCATTGCGGAAACACGCTGATGTCGTGTTGCGGAACTTGCTGATAACCGAACAGTCCACCAAATGGACTGGCGCTGCCGGCGCTGAGCGGCTGGGGATTCGCCAGTGCCGCGCTACATAACCACAGGCAGGCCGCAAACGTTGACATAATCCTCATTAAATTCAAACGGATGCGAACCAGTCCATGTAAAATGAGCTGTGTTGTACCTAGAATCAGCATAGTTCGAATATAAAAACCAATTACAAAAACCAATAACAATAAATAAGAACAACCAATAAAGCGTGACTGTCGTGCAATCCATTTCTGTCCGCAGCGTCAAGCCGCTGCTGTTACTGCTGATCTCCCTGGCCGTGCTGTCGGTCGGCGCCGCTGTGGCTGCCGAACACTCGACCGAAACCTCTGCCGACATGCAGAACCGTTTCGACACCGCCATGGAGGCGCTTGATGCCGAGCGTGTCTACACGGCCCGCCGGATCCTGCGGGAACTGCTGGCCGATTACCCGACGCTGCATCGCGCCCGCCTCGAACTCGCCCGTGCCAATTACCTGGCCTACGACTTCGATGCGGCCGCGGCGGAAATCCAGCAGGTGCTTGCAGACCCTGAGGTTCCGCCTGCGGTCAGAACCACGCTACTGGCATTCCAGGCGCAAATCCGTGACGACAAGCAAAGTTTTGCCCGGCGGCATGACTGGTCCGGACAGGTCTACGGCGGGCTGCTGTACGACTCCAACGCCAATTTCGGCATTAATGACGTTGTCGTGGTGCTGGGTATTCCCTTTACAAATGAAGAGCTTAGCGATGGGGCGGCGGTGGCCGATGCGGGCCTGCTGCACACCTACAACCCCAACCGTTCCTTCCGGGCCGGCGAAAAGACCGGCTTTTTCATCTGGCAGACCCAGGGCAACGCCTACTACCGCGCCTATTTCGACGAAACTGACTTTAATCTGGGTGTGCTGACCCTGCGGACCGGTCCGGCCTGGGTAGTGGCCGATGCGTGGCGGGCATCCATTGCCCTGCAGGGTGATCAGATCTGGCTGGGCGGCGACAACCTGGCATTTTTCACCTCGCTGAATCCGCAGCTCACCTGGCAGCACGATGCGGATACCGAGTTCACTATCGGCATGACGGCCACCGATCGCAACTACAAACGCACCATGGATAACGGCCGTGACGGCGATCACTACCGTGCCTATGCCACCGTGTCGCAGCTGTACATGGACGAGAAGTTCGGCGTGCAGGCCGGCATTGCCTATGCCGATTTTGATGCCGATGACGACACCTTCGGTTACAAGGGCCCGGAGGTTTTTGCCGGCGTGGCCTACCAAGCCTGGGAGCGCGGCTCGGTCTATGCGCGGCTGGGGTATCGCAAGTTTGATTACGATGCGCCGCTGCCGCCGTTTACCGCGTCACGCGATGATGATGAGTGGCGCGGTACGCTGGGTTTCCGCCATGAGTTGCAGGAGACGCTGTCCGGCTGGGTGGTTCGTGGTGAATGGATTTACACCGACAATAACTCCAATGACCCGCGTTTTGATTACGACCGTCACCTTGTCAGTCTCGGTTTGCAGAAGTCGTTCTGACCCTGCGGTAACGGGCGAGCTTGCAGCGACATATATATAAGAACCAGAAACAATAACGAGAAGATCATGGGAAGACTCAAATTCAGTGTTGCACTACTGGTACTGGCCATGCCGTGGCAGGCAGCGACGGTTTTGGCGCAGGATGCGTCCGAGTTGAATGCGCAGAACTGCGCCGCCATTCTGGAAAACTACGCAGCCAATCCCAAGTCGGTGCCGAAAGCGGTGGCCGATGCCTGTCAGCAGGCGATTAACATTGCCCCCGGTGCCGGCAGTCCGAAACCGGTTGCGCCGGTTGCCGCCGCGCCTGCCCCTAATCCCTGCGCCGGTCCGGCCGCACAGGGTTCGGTGCAATGCTGGGGTCCGTGGGCTGCGCCATTGTCGCCGGCTGCCGGTGGCGCCACGCCGCCTGCCGCACCGCTGACCGCGCCGGAATACCCGACCCGCCCGGAAATTCTCGCCATTGATGATCCCGATCCGGTTGTCCCCTGTGATCCGGGCCTGCCATGCGGTTTTGCCACCTTTGTGGATGGCACCGGCAATGTGGATACGGCGGCCAACACGCAGTTCGCCCGCATTGACCTGGCACAGGATGGCAGTGAGTTTGTGATAACCGCGCAGGACGGCACGGTGGTGGATTCCGTGGACGGCATGAGCACTGTGTTCACCACGCGTCCCGATAATTATGAAAACATGCGCGCTTCCGGTGCCGACGGCACGCTGCGTTCGCGGCTGATTGCCCGTGTGTTGCGGCAGGGTTCCGACATCCAGATTGCCGGCGACATCTGGGCGCACGGCGACACTGCGACCGGGTCGGCCAACTCCGGCTTTTTTGCCTGGGGCGTGGCCATATCGCAGGCCGACATTGATGCGCTGACCAACATGGGTGGCACGCTGAACTTCAGCGGCCCGATGTCGGTAGATAACTCGACCATGGCCAACATCAGCATGACCTACGGTTCCGCTTCGACCTGGGCCGGCGACTGGACCAACCCGGCTTACAGTTTCAGTGCCGGCGGTGCGGTAACCGGTGCCAGCTTCCTGTCCGACCCGGCGCAGTTCAGCAGCAACGTGAACAGCGGTTTTGTGCAGGGCGCCCTGGTGGGCCCGGCAGCCTCGCGCGCTGCGGCGCACATCATTGAGGTGGACCTGGACGGCCACGGTCTGGTGCGTGACGTTGGTTTGCTCGGCGCGACCACGCCTGCTCCGGTACCCTGACTTTTATGCACATCGGTGTCAGACACCAAAATTTAAATGCGCTTTAAGGCACGTTCGCTCGGCAGGCTGATTTTTTGCTGGGCGGGCTTAAGCCTGTTCAGCGGCATTCTGTGGGCTGACACCGCAGGTGCGGAATCTGACGCCGCAGCGCTGGAGCGGTCTTCGGCGGCGGCGCTGCTTGCAGGCGAGCAGGTCGAGCGGCTGGAAGTTGCCGTCACGCGTTATGAGCAGATTGCCGCCGATGGCGGCTGGCCGGCACTCCCCGCTGACACCTCCCTGACACCGGGCAGCCGCGACCCGCGCGTGCGCACCCTGCGTCAGCGGCTGCGCGCCACCGGTGACTATCTCGCCGAGATGGGCGCCGACCCGCTGACTTTCGATGCCGGTCTGCAGGAGGCGGTGCTGCTGTTCCAGCAGCGCCACGGCCTGCACCCGGACGGTGTGGTAAGCGGCCAGACACTGGAAATGCTGAACCTGCCGGTAGCCGCGCGCATCCGCCAGCTCCGGCATGCGCTGGCCGGCTGGCAGCAAGCGCCTGCCGGCGGCGCCAACAACAATGCCGGTAAACGTGTCTGGGTAAACATCCCCGAAGCGACGGTAGCGGCGCTTGATGGCGGCAGCATCGAGCTGCGCCTGCGCGCCGTGGTCGGTCATCCGACCCGGCCGACGCCGGAACTCAGCAGTGCCATCACGCGGATTGTGGTCAACCCGGGCTGGAACGTGCCGCAAAGTATCGCCGGTCAGGATTTGCTGCCGCGACAGATTGACGACGCCGGTTATTTTCGCCGCAACGGCTTCCGGGTGTTTTCCGGTTTTGACAAAGACGCCGGCGAACTCAACCCGGAGCTGATCGGCTGGGAGCTGATCAATCCGCAGCGTTTTCCGTATCGCCTGCTGCAAATGCCCGGGCCGGCCAACAGCCTGGGGCGCTACAAGTTTGATTTCCCCAACGAGCACGATGTGTTCCTGCATGACACGCCGTCGCAGGCTCTGCTCGGCCTGTCGGTGCGCTCGCTGAGTTCGGGCTGCGTGCGTGTGCAGAATCCGGCCGCGCTGGCGCAGTGGTTGTTTAGCGGGCACGCTACCATGCAGGAAGTGGTTGAGCTGGCGGCGCGCGACCCCAACTACGGCACGCGCGCCTACACGCTGTATGAAAAAGTGCCGGTTGACCTGGTATACCTGAGCGCCTGGGTGTCACCGGCGGGCGAAGTACAGTTCCGCCGCGACGTTTATCAGCTGGCGCGCGCCACGGACGCGTCCTGAAACTGCATGCCGGCCTGCAGGCGCCGGTACCACAGGTGCATGGCGCCGCTGCGCAGGGCCAT
>JAUIEY010000067.1 GCA_030429685.1 Gammaproteobacteria bacterium | reverse complement strand
CGATGCAGACAAACAACGCGTTATGCATGCCGAATTCAAAGCCGACGGCATCTACCTGATGGCCTCCGACAGCATGCCCGACCAGCCCACGCAGCCGGGATCGATCATCCAGCTCAGCATCAACCTCGACGACGCCGACGAACAAAAACAACTGGCTCATGCTGGTCGGGAACATGGCTACTGCCGGTGTTGCTTCAAACGTCTGGGTTTCGCGTATCGCCGCCAGTTCCAGTTCAATATCGTTGATTACCGGATAGCCGTAGCGCCAGGCAAGCCAGTACAAAATGATCGCCAGTGCATAAGCGAATTTGATATGGCTGAGCGCCATGTTCGCAAACACCCGTACCATGGTGCTGCCGAGAAAAATTCCGAGAATGGCCCAGAATGAAATTGCCGACATGGCCGCGCCCGGATTGGTGGCAATCACCAGACCGATGCGTTTGAACATATCGCCTTCAAGTGCCCCCGCAACCAGACCGCTGAGCACGGCAGCAGTAATCAGCAGACCGGTTGCCGAAGGTGACGGTGAACTGGCTGCCGGCTCGCTGCTTGCAGCCGGCGCGGCAGGCCGCAGGCCGGCCGCATCCGCCAGCGCCGTGCCGCCGCCCGACAACAGAAAGAACAAGCCCAGGCACCCGTTCGTGGTGGCCATCAGCAGAAACGCGTTGCTGTGGCCGATCATTGGCAGGAAAAAGAACTGACAGGCCAGCACACCCGAACAGGCGCCCAGCGTATTCCAGGCGTACAGGGTCGACGGCAGTTGGGATGCTTTTTCTATGCCCAGAAAAGCATCGCACAACAGCGGAAAGGTGATGCCCATGAAAAAGCATGGCAGCGTTACACAGACAACTGCCACCATCACCTGGCCGATTTGATAGTCCAGATTTTTTACCCAGAATTGCCCGGCTTCGTGATAGGGGAAACTGCCCCAGAAATCAGGCGGCAAAAACGCCATCAATAAAGTCAGCACGGCCGTCGCCGAGACCAGCAACTCGATCAGGCCATACAGACGCAGTCGGCTGTCAATTTTAAGGAGACGTCCAAACCAGTCGGTAACCGGTTTGCTCCACAGCGCACCCAGCCCGAGACCGCCGATAAAGCAGCAAACTACCAGCGCAAAGGTAAGGTTGGTTGAACCGAACCAGTCGGTGAATATACGAAACCAGGCCACCTGATAGCCCAGGCTGACAAAGCCTGAGAGCGCATAAAGGAGGAATAGTCTGAGCATGCTGGAGCCTGGTCCTTGGAGCAAAGCCTAGGAATCTACACGTAAGCCCCCGGATTGTCAGCAAAAGCCCCGAGAATTGCGCAGCGGCCGAAGCAATATGTTCAATCCGCTGCTGCATACACATGCGCTGCACACCCTTGTCTTGACAGTACTCGGCAACAGGCTGTCTTATAGTCAGACAACAACAAAAAATCAGGCAGTACAGGGCATGAATTTCACCAGACGGCAGGTTATCGCTGCGGGCGCGGGTGCCGGCGCATTGCTGGGCACGGGCGTTTTCGGTAGTGCGGCGGCAGACACCACAACCCTGGTCACCAAACCGATACCCGGCACCAATGAACAACTACCCGTGATTGGAATCGGCACCAATCGCTGGGCTGCCGGCGGTTCGCCGGCAGAAATTCAGGGGTTGCGCGACACCTTGCAGGGATTTCGTGAACTCGGCGGTCGCGTCATCGATACGGCCCCGGCGTATCGGACGTCGGAAAAAGTTCTGGGGCAACTCATCAGCGAACTGGGCTTTGATGACGCTTTTTTTCTCGCCACCAAAGTGGATCGTGAGGAGAAGATGGACGGCATCCGGCGCATGGAAGATTCCCTGACCAAGCTGAACCGCTCCACCATGGACCTGATGCAGGTACATAATTTACGTGGTGCTGAAACGCAGTTAAAAACGATGCTGGAGTGGCGCGATGCCGGGCGTATCCGCTATGTCGGCATTACCACTTCGCGCAATGACCAGCATGCAGAAATGGCGGCGCTGATGAAATCCATGCCGCTGGACTTTATTCAGGTGAACTACTCACTGGCCGATCGAGCAGCTGAAGACGTTATCCTGCCGCTTGCGGAAGCTAGAGGCATGGCCGTGCTGGTCAATCTGCCACTGGCACGTGGCCGCCTGTTCAAGGCGACGGCTGACGTGGAGCTGCCCGGCTGGGCTGCCGAGTTCGACTGTCGCAGCTGGGGTCAGTTCTTTCTCAAGTACGTGGTTTCGCACAGCGGTGTGACCTGTGCGATTCCGGGCATGACCCGGCTGGCGCATGCGCGCGACAACCTCGGCGCTGCATACGGGCGGCTGCCCGACGCCGCCATGCGCGCCCGCCAGGAAAAACTGCTTGCCAGTCTTTAGTCAGCCTGCGCGCTGACCCAATCGGGCCGGCCAGGCTGCATGCCACCGTGCAGTTTGACGCCCGGCTGCGGTTTGGAAGTCCAGAGTTCTTCGGCGAAACGTGGAATAGCCATGGCAGCAACCGGGAAACACTCCACCATATGGCCAACCTTGCTGATCTTCAGACCGGTCAGGCCGTAGCAAAAAAAGTCGCGCTCATCGATACGCCAGAAACCTTTGATGGCTTTCTGATTCGACGCCACCAGGCCATCGGGCTTGAAATAAACGTCAAAGCGGAATTCCTCGCCGGTCGTTGTATCTTCCCAGCGGTAACGCGTGGTGTTGTACATCAGGTGATTCCAGAAGCTGGGAAACCGTTCTGCATAAGGCCTGGCCTTATCGGCCTGTTCTGCGGCGAAATTGATTTCCGGGCGCGGCCAGTCGACGGCACCGGTTTCAATCAGCATGAACGAAATGAGGTCCAGATGATCGGCGGCAGGAACCGGCTCGGGAATGCCCATGATATTGCCGGGCAAATAACCCTGCGGATCGCTCAGCCATGCATGCAGCTGATCGGGGGTCCATGCGAAATCCGCCGCCACCAGCGTGTCAGAGAAACGAAACCCGGGCTTGGAACCGGCAACCCGGTCAAACACGCCCCACAGGTTAGGGCCGGCAATGTCGCCGCTGTCCGCGAGTGTATGACAGGCACTGCAACGCCCCTGGAAGGTCTGTTTGCCCTTAAGGTAGTCCGCTGCCTTGAGCGCCTCCATGGACAATTTTTCCTGCGCAACGGCGCTGCCGGCAGTAAGCCCCAGCAGTAGTAATACCGTCAGCCGGCGGAATGCATTTATGC
The DNA here is from genome assembly GCA_030429685.1 of Gammaproteobacteria bacterium. Lineage (GTDB taxonomy): Bacteria > Pseudomonadota > Gammaproteobacteria > Steroidobacterales. Next base: position 6,150 of record JAUIEY010000067.1, on the reverse strand, counting down.
AGCGTGCGTCAGCCATGCTCATTCCTCACCGAACAGCAGGTTTTCCAGCGGACTTTTCTGCGTAGGGTCAACGGCCGCAAAAACTTTGCCGATGGTTCGGTCATCATCCAGTGCACCGACAACCAGCCGGGCCAGATCCGGCCGGCGGATAAAGCCCATGGTGGAACGATCCTCACTGAGGATGCCCGAACCGGTCTCAACTCCGGGCGGCAAGCCCCCCGGACGCACAATGGTGTAATCGAGCCCGGAAGCCTTCAGGTGATCTTCGGCCTGCGTCTTTAGCGGCGTAACTTTGCGTAAAAAGAGGCGCGACAGTAGTGGCGCCGCGGACTTGCTGTCGCCGGCGCCGACCGTGCTCACCATGATCACACGCGGCACGCCGAATTCGACGGCGGCATCAAAAACATTTGCATTACCCACATAATCGGGCGGAATCGGCGCACTTATTGAACCCATGGTGGTAATAACGGCGTCATATTCTCCGGCCGCAAATGCAGCCTGCACGGTTTCGGCTTCAATGGCATCACCCACTACAAAATCCGCACCCAGTGCTTCGAGCAGACTGCGATCCGAACTCTCCCGGACAAAAGCCGTGACTTTGTCACCGCGCCGCATCAGATCTTCTGCAATTTCGTAACCGGTATTGCGGGTAGCGCCAAATATCAGCACATGTTTGTCGCCGGTCATGGATGGCGGAGTCAGCTCAAAGGACTGCTCCGGCATGTTGGGCTGCATGTCAAACCAGACAAATACGAACAGCAATACAAACAGCCCGACCAGGCCACCGAGAATTTTCAGCAAGATTTTCATCCGGACTTCTCCGTACAAGTACGCGCGGCATATAATCCGCGCCCCCGCCAATATAATCAACTGTTATGCCAAATGACGCCAAAGCTGCGGCACTGCGCATATTGCTGCTGCAAATTCGCGACAGCGAGCAGGTCCGCAAGGAAGAACTGAGCAGCTTTATTGCCTACAGCGGCCTGCAGGACTATCAGTTTGATGTACTGAATGTCTTCGACACGCCGAGTTTCACCGGCGACGTTTTGCAGGGCTACGACTGCCTGTTCGTCGGCGGCGCATCTGAGGCCAGTGTGATGGAACCGGATACCTACCCCTTCGTGGAGTCGTCGGTAGCTCTGCTGCAGTATTGCCTGTCTCGCGACATTCCGGTGTTTGCATCGTGCTTCGGCTTTCAACTTGCCGTGCTGGCGCTGGGTGGACGAATCGTGCGAGACGATCGCGACTATGAAATGGGCACGCCGTCAATCAACCTCACTGCGGCTGGTCGGAAGGATATTCTGTTTCACGACACACCGGACAGTTTTCCGGCAGTGTCAGTGCACAAGGAACGCGCACCGGAGCTGCCGGCGACCTGTATTTTGCTCGCCGACACTCCCGCCTGTCCGCATGCATTCCGGGTGGATGAAAAACGTTTCTGGGCGTTTCAGTTTCATCCCGAGGTTGATCGCGCCACGCTGGTAGAACGACTAACGTACTACAAGGAAAAATACACGGATGACGACGGTCACCTGCAGGATGTGCTCGACAATGCCGCCGAGACCCCTGAGTCCAACGGCCTGGTGAAAAAGTTTGTCGAACGTGTGCTGTTGGCCGACGGCAACAGTCGCTCATGAACCGTCGTCAGCTGCAACTGGTTTTTGTGCTGGCACTGGTGCTGGTGTCGGTCTGGCTGAGCCTGGAACCGGACCCGGCCGCCCCGCCGGAAGTCACTGGCCAGGAAACGCAGAACAACGCCAGCGACGTCATCAAGCGGGCCTGGCGCGACCGTGCCTACGATGTTGCTGTCAGTGGTTACGGCACGGTCACGCGCGTGTTGTCCGATGACAATGACGGCAGCCGTCATCAGCGCTTTGTGCTCGACGTGCATGCAGAACGCACGGTGCTCGTGGCGCATAACATCGATCTGGCGCCGCGACTGGATGATCTGGCCATCGGCGACCGTGTCGATTTCAAAGGTGTGTATGAATGGAATGATCGCGGCGGCGTCATTCACTGGACCCATCATGATCCGCAAAACCGGCGACCGGGCGGATGGCTAAAACACAATGGGAAAACTTATCGGTAGCGGCCGTCGATCAAATCACAGGCTTTCATATGACTGGCTAAAGGTATCGCCCCCATCCATGGAGCCGCTGTCGAAGCCGCGTCCGAACCAACGCATCCGCTGTTCCGATGTCCCGTGTGTAAATGCATGCGGTGTCACACGCCCCTGTGTACGACGCTGAATCGCGTCATCGCCAATCCGATTAGCTGCTCGCAGCGCCTCATCGATGTCACCGGCATCAAGATACTGCTGATTCTGCCTGGCCCAGACCCCGGCCAGATAGTCTGCCTGCAACTCCAGACGCACCGACTGCTGGTTGTAGTCCGATTGCCCGCGGCGCGCAGCAACCTGCCCGGAAATACCCAGCAGATTCTGCACGTGATGCCCGATTTCATGAGCAATCACGTACGCCTGCGCAAAATCGCCCGGCGCATCAAACTGACTCGCCAACTCATCATAGAAACTCAGGTCGATGTAAATACGTTGATCCGCGGGGCAATAGAAAGGCCCCATACGAGCGTCACCCATGCCGCACGCGGTGCTATGCCGACCGCGGTAAATAACCAGAGTCGGTTCGCGGTACTGGCGTCCGACGCGCGCGAATTCGCGCGTCCAGACGTCTTCGGTATCTGCCAGCACCACTTCGACAAAACGAAACAGCTCTTCCTCACGCGGCGACGGCTGATAGCTGACCTGTTCGCTACCGACGCCGCCGGTCAGCATCGCCGGCGTAATAAGCCCCAGCTGCCAGCCGACCACGCCGATCACCACCAGCGCCAGCACACCTTTCAGACCGAACAGGCGCAGCACCATATTGAGAAGCCCGCTCAGGCCGGCGCCGGACCCGCTGCGCACGCGCTGCGCGCGGGCGTCGCGAACATTGCTGCTCCGTCTGCGGCCTCGCCACTTCAAATTCAGCGCCTCCGGGCTGGTTCCATATCGCTTAAACTAGACTATTGTAGGTCATACAGGAGAATACACATGGACCTCGCAGCAATTTTACAGGGCAACGGTCAGTCGGCGGAGCAGCTTGGTCAGGCGGCCGGCATAAACGCACAGGATGCCGGAAAACTAATCGGCAAACTGCTGCCGGCTCTTACTGGCGGCATCCAGAGCAATCTGTCAAAGCAGGGTGGCCTGGAAGCCCTGAGCGGCGCTCTGCAATCCGGCAATCACCAGCGCTATATCGACAATCCGGCGGAGCTGCAGGACAGCGGCGCCGTTGCCGAAGGCAACGGAATTCTTGGTCACCTGCTCGGCAGCAAAGACGCCAGCCGGCAACTGGCGTCCAAAATAAGCAGCGAAACGGGCGTAGACACCGGCAGTATTAAGAAAGCCTTGCCACTGGTGGCCGCACTGGCCATGGGAGCGCTGAGCAAACAGACTGACTCCGGCAAACAATTGCAGGGCGATGCGGGCAGTATTCTGGGCAGCCTGCTCGGTGGCGGCGACAACAGCAGCGGGCTCGGCGCGCTGGCCGGGATGGCCAAGAAGTTTCTGTAACCTGGCAGCCTGAATTGATACGTCGTTGCAGCGTCGTTCAGGCCGGCGTCGCTACCACTGTCTTACCGGGCCCACGTCCAGATGGACAAAACCGCTGGTCCTGTAGAGCCCGACTCCGCCACGCTGCAGGCTGACAGCAATATCGCGAAATCTGTCAGCCGCCACGCCGTCAAGCCGGATATCCAGGGCCTGTCCTTTCATGTGAAAGCTTTTCTTCGCCACTCCGGTCGAGGTCTGCCGCAGCTTCTCATTGGTTGCCGGCGAACGATACGCGGAAAACACCGTGAACGGCCCGTTGGCATCCGCGACCCGCTGAGCTGCGTGCAAAAAATCCAGTAACTCGGGCGCTATTACCTCGACCTCACCGGTACGAAAATCACGCATAAAAGCGTTGATCTCGGCCAGCGCATCAGGCAGGTAGGCGTTTTTCGCAAAATAATCGACACTGAGGCGTTCGCCGGTATGCGCATGCACAAAACGCAGCGAGCGTGCGGGCGGCGCGGCTGCGCCGGCCAGTCCGGGGACAGCCAGCAGTGGTGCACAGGCCACCGCACGCAACAGCCGCCGGCGGCGCAGGTCGGGGGACAAACAGGGATTGGATACGCTCACGGGCAGGCAGTCTGCCTTAACTTAAAGCCACCAGCAATGCTTATGTAAACCACTGACTGGAAAGCAAAAAATATCGACCCGTCGACAGTTCCGGGCAGGCCACCGTGCTAGACTGATCACATAACTATAAGAAGTGATAGCAGGCGAACGTTGTGCCCGAAAAAATCACTCCGACGGCGATAACTTCGCCCGTCAATGCCCGGCTGGTCTTTAACCCATCAGCCTTTCTGCTCGCAACCCTTTCGGTAGCGTGGCTGCTGTCTGCGTCGGCTGCATACTCGCAGGATTCGTCGGTAGCAGCCGTGGCACAGACTTTTTACGCCAGCCGCGCAAATCGACCGGTCTGGCTGGAGCCAAGGCGGCTGCTGGAACTGCAGCAACTTTCCCAACTCGCGGAACTGCATGGTCTGAATGCGGATGATTACCATCTGACTGAACTCAGCCACGCAGCGAGTTTATTGCTGCAGACAGACCGGTACGCAGAACTGACGCGACTGGATTCCTCTATCACCCAAAGCGTGCTGCGTCTTGCCGGGCATTTGCGCTACGGCAAGATCGACCCCACCGGCCTGCAGCCAAAGCTACGCGCCCTGCCCGACAGCGAAACGCTTGCGGCTTTGCTGCGTGATGCGACAACGGCAGAATCACTGCTGACCTGGCTGGACAATCTGGCACCCGACACACTGCTTTACAGACGGCTGCAGCTTAGCCTCGCCAGACACCGCGAGTTGCTGGCCGAGCGCGGCGCCTGGCCGACAATTCGACATGGCCGGGTCCTTGAACCGGGCATGCGGGACCCGCGGCTGCCGGTGCTGCGCCAGAGGCTAGGCCTGGGACCCGCTGCTGCAGACAAGTCCGTTTATGACGCTGAACTGGCGGCAGCAATTGGCGCCTTTCAGGCAGGCCACGGTTTGCAGGCTGATGGCATACTCGGACCACGCACCATAGATGCATTAAACATACCCTTACAGCAACGCATCGATCAGTTGCGGGTAAACCTGGAGTGGCAACGCTGGGCCGCCATGCCCGCAGGCTCGACTTATCTGCTGGTCAATATTCCGCTCTACACCCTGCACTGGATCGAAAATGGCAAGCGAACGCTGTCCATGCGCACGCAGGTCGGCAAGCGCAGCCGACAGACACCTGTCTTCCGCAGCGCAGTTAACGCCATCATGGCCAATCCCACCTGGACCGTACCGCCCACAATTTTTCGCGAAGATATTCTCCCCAAACTGCAAAACGATGCTGCCTTTTTGCAGGCACAGGGCATGTATGTTGTCGACAAGCGTGGCCGTACCGTTGCGAGCCACAACATCAACTGGCAGCAGGTTGAGGCCGACGAATTCCCCCATCGGCTGCGTCGCAAACCCGGTGGCGACAACGCGCTGGGACGAATGAAATTTTTAGTTCCCAACCCATATCTGATTTACCTGCATGACACCCCGGCCAGACATTTGTTTGCCCGGCCTGCGCGCGCCACCAGTTCCGGCTGTATTCGTGTCGAAGACCCGGACCTGCTGGCAAGCCTGCTTGCCGATGCACAGGAGAAACGGATCAACGCCCGGCTGGAACGCGCGAAACAGACTGACAGGCAGCGCTTCATCGGCCTGCAAACGCCGGTACCGCTGGTCGTTCTCTACGCTACCGTTGACCTCAATGAGGACGGCCGGCTGATCTTTGCAACCGATGTATACGGCCGCGATGCGGAAATGATTGCAGCGCTTGATGCAACCGCACCGCGCGCCACAAGTTTGCTGATCGCCGCGTTGTCGCCTGACGAGCGGGGCTAAGACCGCGGCCCGCATACAGAAAAAACGCTGCTGCTAGCGTGAACTTATGGCGGAGAAGGAGTCTGATTATCGGGGGTGTACTGAGTTCTAACAAGCTCCAAAGTTGATTGACTAATCAATAACTTGTATTCCTTAGCCAACAACCTCAACCGTCCCAGCCCAGTATCGATTGGGGGACAA
>JAUIEY010000066.1 GCA_030429685.1 Gammaproteobacteria bacterium | reverse complement strand
CCTGGTGGGCCTTCGATGCCTACCTGATGTTCTGGCTGATGGCCGGGATCAGCCTGTGGCCTGATTTAATTCGGCTGGCAATTGACGAACACGCCAACGACGCGACCCACGGCATGCGCGGCGGAGGTATACGCGGCATGCTGGTGCTGCCGCTGGTGATCTACATTATTGTCTGCATGATCACCAAGCAGGCCTGGATAGCGCCGCTGTTCTTTACTTAATCAGCCAGAACCTGTCGTTACTGTCGACCAGTTCAACATTCCGATTACCGTCCGCACACATAATGTGCGGATGAAAAACCGTCGTAACTATTACCGGATATTGCATGTTCAGCGTGATGCTCCGGTAGAAATAATAAAAACAAGTTACCGGACGCTGATGCAGCGCATGAAAATGCACCCTGACCTCGGTGGCGACCACTGGCAGGCTTCACTGATTAATGAAGCTTTTGCCACCCTGTCTGACCCCGACAAGCGCGCCGTCTATGACCGCGATTTACCGGTGCCGGTTGCTGCACAGCGCAATGGTGCAACGGCGGAACCGCCACCCGCAAAGCAATCGTCGCAAACCGACTGGTCACTTGCCACCGGACGTTTCTGTGCTTTTTGTGGCACGCCCCACCGCAACAACGACCGACCCGACCAGAATTGCGCGCGTTGCGACAGCCCGCTGACCATGCCAGCGGCAACCGAAGACGCCTTTTCCCTGCAGCGGCAGATAGAACGCATGCCCAGCTCGTTTCCGGTTGTGATTTACCCGGACTGGCAGGGCAGCAGCGACAACGGCACCGCCGTAGACCTGTCGCCGGGCGGGATGTGCTTTTCCAGCGCAGTGGCGCTGCCAATCGGCAAGATCATTAAAATTGACAGTGAACCGTGCACTGCGATTGCGCAGGTGCGTCACTGCTCGGCCAGCGCCGGTCGCGGCCGCTGCGAAACCGGGGTGCAATTCGTGACCCTGCGCTTCAACAACACGCAGGGAAATTTCGTCTCCGTTTCCGCCTGACCCCCCTGAAACAAGCCTCTCCGGGCCCGCCCGCGCGCGGCACAGGCAGGAAAATAGCACCCTGCAATCACCGCGCGGGGTTGGGTTACAATACCGCCCGCCCGGTCGCCACGGACCCGGTGACTTACAACCCATGTGAACAGTTTATCTTCCCGCACCTGGCGCGGGGAGCAGCTTTGCTGCCAGAAAAATCAGGACAACGGTATGACTCAAGAACAGCAATCGCAGGCAAAAATCATATACACCTATACGGACGAGGCGCCGGCGCTGGCTACCCATTCGCTGTTGCCCGTTATTGAGGCCTTTACAGATGCTGCCGGTGTGGCAGTGGAAACCCGCGATATATCGCTGGCAGGCCGCATCATCGCCAACTTCCCGGACAAGCTCAGCGATGCGCAAAAACAAAGCGATGCTTTGAGTGAGTTGGGTGAACTGGCCAAGACTCCGGCTGCCAATATCATCAAGTTGCCGAACATCAGCGCGTCCATTCCGCAATTGAAGGATGCCATTGCCGAATTACAGAGTCAGGGCTACGACATTCCCGATTATCCGGAAGAGCCGTCCAATGATGAGGAACGGAGCATCAAGGCGCGCTACGCCAAAGTATTGGGCAGTGCGGTAAACCCGGTGCTGCGCGAAGGTAATTCCGACCGCCGGGTTGCGGATGCCGTGAAACAATATGCCAAGAAACACCCGCATCGCCTCGGCGCCTGGAATAAGGATTCCCGGTCGCATGTATCCCACATGAACGACGGGGACTTTTACGGCAGCGAACAGTCAGTGGTAATTGATAAAGCCGGTGATGTGCGCATTGAGTACGTAAACACCGATGGCGACGTCAGCGTTCTTAAACCCGCTGTTCCGGTACTGGCCGGCGAGGTCATCGACTGCACCCGCATGAGCAAAGATGCGCTGCGCGCCTTTTTTGCTGCGCAGATTGAGGATGCACGCAAACAAGGCGTACTGCTGTCACTGCACCTCAAAGCCACCATGATGAAAATTTCCGACCCCATCATGTTCGGGCATGCGGTGGAGATCTATTTCGCCGATTTATTCGACAAATATGCTGACACGTTTGAAAAGCTCGGCGTGGACCCGCGTAATGGCTTTGGTGACGTGGTCGCGAAAATTGCCGACCTGCCCGCTGAGCAGCGCAGCGCGATCGAAGCAGACATTGAGGCTATTTATGCCAAAGGGCCTGCCATGGCCATGGTGGATTCCGATAACGGCATCACCAACCTGCACGTACCCAACGACATTATTATTGATGCCTCCATGCCGGCGGCGCTGCGCACATCCGGCCAGATGTGGGGCCCGGACGGCAAGCTTGCCGACACCAAGTTCATGATCCCCGACCGCTGCTATGCCGGAATTTATGCGGCAGTGGTGGAATTCTGCAAAGCCAATGGCGCGTTTGATGTGCGCACTATGGGCAACGTCGCCAACGTCGGCCTGATGGCGCAGAAGGCCGAGGAATACGGCTCACATGACAAGACTTTCGAAGCACCCGGCGCCGGCAGCATACGCGTGGTTGACGGCTCCGGCACGACGCTGATGGAGCAAAGCGTGGCCGCAGGCGATATCTGGCGCATGTGTCAGACCAAGGACCTGCCGATTCGCGACTGGGTCAGGCTGGCTGTCAACCGCGCGCGGGCCACCGGCAATCCGGCCGTATTCTGGCTCGATGAGAATCGCGCCCACGATGCGAATTTGATTGCCAGGGTAAACGAATACCTGCCCGAGCATGACACCGCCGGTCTGGATATCCGGATTTTGAAGCCGGTGGATGCCATGAATTTCACCCTGCAGCGGGTCAAGGCCGGCGAAGACACCATATCAGTCACCGGCAATGTACTGCGCGACTACCTCACTGACCTGTTCCCGATTCTGGAACTCGGCACCAGCGCCAAGATGCTGTCTATCGTGCCTTTGCTGGCAGGCGGCGGTCTCTATGAAACCGGTGCCGGCGGCTCTGCGCCCAAACACGTGCAGCAGTTCAATAAGGAAGGCCACCTGCGCTGGGACTCGCTGGGCGAATTCCTGGCGCTGGCTGTGTCACTGGAAGACCTGGCCGAAAAAACCGGCAATGCCCGGGCCAAAGTGCTGGCAGCAGCGCTGCACAAAGCCAATGGCGATTTTCTCGACAATGACAAGTCGCCGTCGCGCAAAGTCGGTGAACTCGATAACCGCGGCAGCCATTTTTACCTGACGCTGTATTGGGCTAAGGCTCTGGCAGCACAGACAGATGACGCCGAACTGCAGGCCGCGTTCGGTCCGCTGGCTGAAACGCTCGCCACCAACGAGCAGCAGATTATCGCCGAGCTAAACGCCGCGCAGGGTGAGCCCGAAGACATTGGCGGTTACTATCATCCCGATTACGCCACCACCAGCAAAGCGATGCGGCCGAGCGCAACGTTTAACGCTGCGCTAGCGCAATTTCAATCTGCTGGCTGATCCAGTCTTCGAAGCGCGGGTGCTCCATGACCCCGCGCCCTTCGAAGGCAGCGGCGGGGCCGATGTCATCGCGCAGACGATTCACCACGCTGCTGCGAGTCAACTGGGTATGCACAGCGATCACCCGCCGGCCGGCCGCGGCAGCTGCCTCAACATCGGCGCGGATGGCCGCAACGTTCGCCTTGCGCACGTCAGGCGGCGCATCGTCCTGCACGTTGTAGTACTTCACGTCGGCAAAGCCGCCACGTTCTTTGATAGCCGCGGCGTGCCGCGCAAGAATGACAAGCTCTTTGTCATTGCTTTCCTTGTCTTGTGGGCCATGGCCAAGAATAAACAGGGTTTCATTGGCCGGGTTTTCGCTCAAACCCAGCGCATAGTCACCCATGATTTCCGCCATGATCGGATGCGCTGTGGGTGTCGGCGTCCAGATAATTTCCGCGCCACTATCCAGAACTTTCGTATCAAGGTAAGCGGGTTCGCTTGCATCACCAAAAATATAACGCCACTGCTTGGTGAGAGTGGAATTGTCGGCCGTGGTAACCGGCATCACGACAATTTTTTTGGCGCCGGCGTCTTCGAGAGTCTTCAGAGCGGTGCCGATATTGTCGGATGACATCATTGCCATGCCCAGCGCATAAGTTGTCGGATATTCCGCAGCAACATGCTGAAAGGCCGTCCGAAACTGCATGTTGCCCGGTTCCTTGAACCCATGTGCCAGTGCCAGGATGCCGACCTCCCCTTCGCGGGTACCGGCAGTGACCCAGCCACGTTTGTCGTCGGTCATCCAGCCGTTCAGATTGGTCATGCGCCCCATAAAGAACAGAATCTGTTCATCGGAATACATGTCGTACAGCGGAATGCGCTGACGCAGCGCCTGCATCTGTTCCGGGGTGACGTGGTGCTCGTGGCCACCGGCGTTGTGACCAGACTGCTGGTCATGGCCACCGGCCAGCGCCACCGACCCGAACAACACCAGTGCAGAACCAAGCAGCAACGAGACAAATGATTTCATGGCAGGACTCCGAAAAACTGAAACAAAGTTGTATACAATTTTCCGGGCCCTGTCTACGCTGCCGCCGCAGCCGGGCGGCTCGCAAACGTGGCGGCTTATTCTGCGGGCAAATCCAGTCCGGCCGGCAACAGCGAGAACACTTTGTTGTGCAGCTCCTGTTCGCGCTGCTGCGCAGCTTCGCTGACCAGCGTCATATGCTCCCAGTCCTGCTGGGTAAAATGCCTGCCGGCCAGATCGGCGGTGCCGGGGTGATGCCCCATGTTGGCAACAATATAGGCAGCATACGCGCCGGCCACGGTTTCAAATTGCTCCAGCGCGCCGGCCTCCCCGGCCGCCAGCGCATCGCGCGCAGCCAGCAATTTCTTGTGATGCTCGGTCAGTCCGGTCAGACGCGCATCCAGTTCTTCAAGCGCAGCCTTGTTGTCGGCATTGTCCATGTCAATGTAGCCGCGCAGCATTTCACCCATGCGAATGTCCTGCTCGTGGAGACGCTCCATGGACGCATCAAAGTATTCAGTCACTGCAAGGTAGAAAGGCGCCCATGACTCATCGCCGCCTGCCGTCTTGTCCGTTGCCGCAGTCAACGCCTGGCGCACCTGCCTCAAGCGGCGACGCTCTCCCGCAACCCGTTCCATTAAGCTTGTCATTATGTTCTCCCCGGTCGGTTGAAGGGGCCGGCTGGCCCCTTTCACGCTGGCAGCAGTGTAGCCAATACACGCTGCAATCACACTCCGCACAGCGGATTGACGGGCAGAAAAGCTGCGGCTCCAAGGCCGCTAAAACCATAATCCCTGTAGCAAACACCAAGGCTTTGGCAGGAGAAAAAGCATGCACAAACTGACAGGTTACGCCACGGTAGCAATTTCGACGCTGCTGCTGGCAAATGCAGCAATGGCCGGCGCGCACAAGTCCGGCGAGGGCAAAAGCAAAAAGCAGATCGGCCAGTACAGCGGTTTTGAAGGCAATGAAGCCGAGCTCGGCAGCGCCGTGATTGCGGCCATTGCCGGTGTCGCCAACAACAAAGGCGAGAAGCATGACTTCAGCGGCCGCGAAAAAGAAGTCGGGCTGGCGATATCCAAGATGATCAAAACGCTGAACTCCAATTCAGCCTATCAACACGAGATGAATGATGCGCTGGTGAAAATGACCCTGGAATTTATTCAGCATGCCAAGAATATGGGTGACATCGAAGGCATTGCGCGCAAGGATGCAATGACCCAGTTGCCGATGCTCAGCCGCGTCGGCAAAATTATTGAATCTACCGGACGCAAAGAGCTGGCCCTGGTTGCCATTACCGATCAGACCACCTGCTTTTTCCAGTTGGCCGGTGAAGTCGAACGCGGGCCGGGCTACGTGCGGTATCGGGCACCTTACGGACATGTACTGACACAGACCCGACGCATGGGTATGCATGATCTGACCGAACAGGAAATCCATGAAAAGTGGACCAAAACTCACATAGAAGTCTGGTCGGAACTCGTCGGTGTGAAAATGCAAATTTCCGACTGGCAGGACGACGGCATGGTAACGCTGTCGATTCCCGAACTGACCGAAGCAATGGCAGCCAACGCAGGTTAATTGGCCGCGAGGCTCATGAAATAGTCGTCGGCGGTGGCCGACTCCCGGTCGGTCAAAGCGTCGGTCGCGGAGCGCATCTCCGGCTGCATGGTTTTTGCAGCTTGTTCCAGCCGTTGCTGAAACTTGCGGTCCATGATTTCTGTTTGCTCCGTATAGGCCTGGTCCAGCTCGCGCTGTTGTTGTTCCGGTCCGGCAATGGCCTGCTGCGCCAACAGCATTATGCTCACCAGCAATGCGGCTCTGCTCATTCGCTTGTCCTCTGACTCCTGCAGATGGTTTTACTACCTCGACTGCGCGCGCAGTATCGTGAGGGCATGTAACAGCCCGATAAAGGCCGTGTGACAGTCACATGAAGAATGAACGGTTCGTTTTTAGCGCCGGGCATGGGAAAATTCGTATATGCCACCACACACTCAACTTGAAGCCCGCCCGCTGGGAAAATCCCTCCGGCCACTGCGTGCCGTGGCGCCTTTTATCCGCCCTTACAAAGGCACGCTGACTATAGCCCTGATTGTGCTGCTGGCCGCCTCTGCGGTTACCGGCAGCCTGCCCATAGCGGCGCGCTTCCTGATTGACAACGGCATCGCTACGGGCGACACCGCGCGGATTGACTACTATTTCAAACTGGTGGTCGGCGTGATAGTCGGCATCAGCCTGCTGTCGGCGCTGCGGCTGTACCTGATCACCTGGCTCGGCGAACGCGTGGTCGCCGACCTGCGTAAAAAAGTCTATGAACATGTGATCCGGCAGGATCCGACCTTTTTTGAAGTCACCAAAACCGGTGAGGTGCTGTCGCGTCTGACCACCGACACCACGCTGGTGCAATCCATATCGGGCGTCGGCATATCCATTGCGCTGCGCTCCACCATCATGCTGATCATCTCTATTGCCGGCGTGCTGTGGACCAGCCCCAAACTGACCATGATCATCCTGCTGCTGGTTCCCGCCGTGATCGGCCCGATCATCTGGATCGCCCGCAAGGTCCGTAAATTGTCGCGCACCGCGCAGGACAAAGTTGCCGATTCCAGCGGCATGGCCAATGAAACCCTGAACGCGATCGAAACAGTGCAGGCCTTTACACTCGAACCATTGCAGAGCAGGCGCTTCGGCGAGGTTGTCGAAGGCGCGTTCAGCGCCGCGCTGAGCCGCATTCGGGTGCGCTTTGTAATGTCTTTCGGCAGCATGTTCCTGCTGTTCGGTTCGATCACGCTGGTGCTATGGCTGGGCACGCGCGAGGTGCTTGGCGGCACCATGACGCCAGGCGACCTGACCCAGTTCGTAATCTTTACGGTGCTGCTGGGCAGTTCCGGCGCCATGCTCAGCGAAATGTGGGGTGAGGTGCAGCGCGCCGCAGGCGCCATGGAACGCCTCATTGAATTGCTCGAAGCACGGCCCGCCATCAGCGCACCGGCAGAACCCGTTGCTCTGCATACCCCGGGCACCGGCCGCATCGACTTTGACGACGTTACCTTCTGTTATCCGTCACGACCGGGCAGCCCGGCCATTCAGGATTTCACGCTGGGTATCGAACCCGGGGAAACCGTGGCCTTCGTCGGCCCCTCCGGTGCCGGCAAAAGCACCACCTTTCAGTTACTGCTGCGTTTTTATGATCCTGATTCCGGCTCCATTCGTATTGACGGTGTGGATATTGCCCGGGCAGACCCCGCTGCGGTGCGCGGCATGATCGGCGTGGTGCCGCAGGAGACCATGATTTTCGGCACCAGTGCTCTGGAGAACATTCGCTACGGCCGGCCGGACGCGAGCGACGAAGAAGTGCGCGACGCTGCCCGCGCGGCGGCGGCAGACGAATTCATTGCCCGGCTGCCGGAAGGCTACGAGACTTTTCTGGGTGAGAAAGGTACGCGGCTTTCGGGCGGGCAACGACAGCGTATCGCCATTGCCCGCGCCATCCTGAAAAACCCGCCCATACTGCTGCTCGATGAGGCAACCAGTTCACTGGATGCCGAGAGCGAGCGACTGGTGCAGGAAGCGCTGGAAAAACTGATGCAGAACCGCACCACCATTATCATTGCCCACCGGCTGGCGACGGTATTGAAAGCACGGCGCATCGTGGTGCTGGACGAGGGCAGAATTCGCGCCGTCGGCAGCCACGCCGACCTGGTGCGCAGCGACCCGCTTTACAGCCGGCTGGCAGAACTGCAGTTCAAGGCTGCCGAAGCCGATGCCCGCGCCGTCGGCGAGGCCGTGGCCTGACCAGCCCAATAACTTTTCCTTTTTAATTCAGTAGTTTGTGCCTGTTACATTTGGGTACAAACGGTTACCAGCCCGAAAAGAACCCGGCCGGGCTCAGCGCTAATCTTTCACCATCGCAACACAATCTATCGAGGTGAAAGCAATGAACTCAATCAAATCGAATCGTTACACCGACAAACGTGACGAGATCCTGATTGCCCTGGCAGTTGCCTTTATCCCGCTGGCTTCACTGGTCGGGATGGTGCACTGAATCCATACCGGCAAGATGATCGAATTACTTACTAAGCACAACTAGTCCCCGGGAACTCCCCCTTGGTTCCCATCCTCCGGCGGCGCTTTCCCCCAGGTGCCGCCGGTTCTTTTTGCCGCTAATGTTTGCCGGTACTTTTTAGCGGCGGGAATTTTCAGGGCAGTTCGGCTGCCTCTTCCTCAAGCAGCGCATCAAATTCCAGTTCGTCCAGGAATGGCGGTTCGTTCTGGTTGCTGATATCCAGCAACACTTCCCAGCCATCCGCCCCGCGGCGCCAGAAGTTCGCGTATTTGCCCTCGGCGGCATACAGCTCGCCGTCCTCGCCCATGGTCTCGACGTAGTAGTAGCCCCAGGTGTAACCAAGATCGCCCGAGGCAGATACCTGCGCATCCACCGGATCCCAGCTCAGCGAAAACTCCACATCGCCCAGCGATTTGGCAACATTTTCCACAATTGCCTGCTTGCCATTTAGCGGCATCCCGCCATCCGGAAGCTGCACCGCGTCTGCAGCAATAAAGCGCGCGTAAGCCTGCGCAACGCCTGCTTCGAACGCCAGCGCCGAAAAATCCCGGTCCGCCTGCAGCAGCTCTTCACGCAATTCCGCCGCGCCGGCAGTGGTTGCTTCGTTGGGTGCCTGACCACAGGCACCAGCGAAAAGAGCCAGCAGCAGGCCTGCCAACAAGCCGGAAGGGCAATATTGCTTCATGATGTATTCCGCCTGATCACTCGTAACCCAATAATAACCCAGCAAAAGTGAGAGCCAGTGCAAAGAAAGGCCGGCGCTCCTGAATTAGCGTAGTAAGCCGTTATATCCTGATTTCGCGCGGATTCTGGTTCATGTCGGTACTCG
>JAUIEY010000065.1 GCA_030429685.1 Gammaproteobacteria bacterium | reverse complement strand
GACGTGCTGATGAATGCGCAGGCCATGATCCTGCAGGATGCCGACGTCGCTGACGTTGCTGCATACTTTGCCGCCCAGGCGCCCACGCAGCGCACCGCCGATCCGGCGCTGGCCGAAGCCGGTGAGCGCCTGTATCGCGGCGGCGACAAGGAAACCAGCGTCAGCGCCTGCATCGCCTGCCATGGCCCTTCGGGACGCGGTAACGCACCGGCCGGCTATCCCTCGCTGACAGGTCAGCACGCGGTTTACACCGCCAAACAACTGAATGACTACAAAAGCGGCGCCCGCACCAGCGACGGCGACCAGCAGATCATGCGCAACATCGCCGCCAACCTGAGTGCGGAACAAATCAAAGCGGTTGCTGCCTATATACAGGGACTGCGCTGATTCAGCTGCGCCTGAAAAATTGGCTGCGCGCAAAAATGCGCAAATAAATAAGGATGGTGGTATGAAGTTTCGTGCGTTGTTTTCTCTGCTACTGGTTTCGCTGCTGCTGACGCTCGGCGCCTGTGACAGCCCCGAACAGGCAGCCCCGGAGACGACTGCGCCGGAAGCCGCCGCTGAAACCGAGGCTGCGGAAACGCCGGCCGAAACCGTGACCGACGCAGCCGATCTGGCCGCAGTAGAGCAGTCCGTTGAGGAATCGATTGCGGAAGAGGCCGAAGCTGAAGCCGATGATCCGGAAGCTATTGAACTGACTCCGGAACCGACCGCAGCCAGGACCGACGAACCCGCCTGGAAATATCAGGAAGGCACGCATTTTCGCCGCCTGACTACCAGCCAGGGCACCAGCAGCGCGCCGGACAAAATCGAAGTGGCAGAAATGTTCTGGTATGGCTGCGGCCACTGCGCCAACTTCGAGCCGATATTCAACCAGTGGAAAGCCAGCGCGGCGGCCGACATCGCGGTGGTGAAAATCCCGGTGATCTGGGGCCCGGTGCATGAAATGCATGGCCGCATCATGTACACCGCCGAAGCGCTCGGCGTGCTCGACAAGGTTCACCCGGCCGTGTTTGAGGCCATTCACCAGAAAAACAAGTCGCTCACAACCGACGAGGAAATCGTCGCGCTGTTCAGCGAAGCCGGCGTGGACGAAGCCGCTTTCCGTGAGGCCTACAAATCCTTCGGCGTGACCAGTGCCCTGAAGCGCGCCGAAAACCTGACACGCCGCTATGGCATTCGCTCCACGCCCATCATGGTGGTCAACGGCAAGTACGTGGTCGAAGGCGAAGGCGTGCGCTCGCTGAATGATATTCTGGCGATCACCGAGGAACTGGCCGAGCGCGAACGCCGCGACCGCTAGCATTACGCAAGTCAGTCGTGACGGTGGCCGTTATCGTGGTCGCCGCCCGCCGCGCAGGCCTCACAGTTGACCCAGCCCGAGTCGCCGTTGCGATAGTGTTCTTTTTTCCACACCGGCACGCGATGCTTCACCTCATCAATGATGTAGCGACAGGCCTGGAAGCACTCGTCGCGGTGCCCGCCGCTGACGCCGACCCATACCGCCATGCCGCCGATTTCCAGCGCACCGGTCCGGTGTACGCATTTGGCATGCGCAATGGGAAATTTCTCCGCCGCTTCAGCGAGAATGCGCTGGCCTTCTTTCAGGGCTAACGCCGCATAGGCCTGGTACTCCAGCCGCAGCACGTCCTCACCGTCATTGTGATTGCGGACCCAGCCCTCGAAACTGGCGTAGCCGCCGCAGGCCGGGTCGAGCAATTCCTGCCGCCATTGATCAGGCTGCAAATCGGCATCCTGTATAGCAAACTGCAGCATGTCTCAGCCCCCGGCCACCGGCGGAATAAACACCACCGCATCGCCGTCGTGCAGCGGTGTCTGCATGTCGGCGAACTCATCGTTGATGGCCACCTTTACGCTCTGCAGCTGCGGAAAGGCATAGCGTTCATTCAGTTCGGCGAACAGCTGCTGCGGCGTTTCCGCTGCGGTACTCAGGGTTTCGCTGTCCAGACCGGCCTGCTCACGCAATACGGCAAAATATTCAATACGGATGTTTTTCATACTTGTTGATCGTTGTCTGTTGCATCCAGCCAGTGCAAATCGTCCGGCGTATCAATGTCGGCCGCCGCCGCTGGCATGTCCAGCGTCTGCACGTCGCCGGCCGCGCGCAGCAAATCGCGTGCACCGTGGTCAGCGGACAGGACGGCGAGACGCGCAAACCAGCTGCGCGGAAAAACCGCCGGCACACCGACGCGACCTGCGTAAGCCGCTGCCGCCGGCACAGCCGGGGCATTCTGCCAAAGTTGCACCAGCGCCGCGAGTTGCGCAGCGCCGACCCGCGGCTGATCACACAGCGTCACCAGAACCGCAGCACAGGGTCGCCCGGCAACCGCCGCCACGCCGGCAGCCAGCGAACTGCCCATGCCCTGCTGCCAGTCATCGTGCTGCAGACAGCTGACCGGCAAACCCGTCAGTGCCTGCGCCACGGCAGCACCGCCCGCGCCTGTCACCACCGTCACGCCGGCACCGCAGACCGCAGCGGCTGCCATGGCGGCACGCACCACCAGCGGCCGGCCCTGTTTAAGCAACAGCGGCTTGGCGCGACCCAGCCGCGCTGACGCGCCGGCAGCCAGCACCAGCCCGGCCAACCTGTCATCTGGCACCTGGTCAGCGGGCAAAGAGTTTTGACTCATCGCGCATGGCCTTGAACTCAAGCGCATTCCCGGACGGGTCGCGCAAAAACATGGTGGCCTGCTCGCCCGGCTGGCCCGCAAACCGCACCGTCGGTTCAATAACAAAATCGACCCCGGCCGCACGCAGGCGCTCCGCCAGGGCTTCCCATTCCGGCCAGGTCAGCACCACACCATAGTGCGGCACCGGTACGGCATGGCCGTCAACCGGATTCGTCGGCTCTGCCGTGGCTGCGGCTGCCGGTACCTGATGGCAGACAAACTGGTGGCCGTAAAGATTGAAGTCCACCCACTGCGCGGCACTGCGGCCCTCGGGACAGCCCAGGATACGGCCGTAAAAATCCCGCGCTGCGTCCAGGTCGTGTACCGCTACGGCGACATGAAATGGTTGCATACCGGATCCTCGCGGTGCGCTGCCCTTATTGCTGAAAATCCTTATTGTACGGGTCCCAGGCCGGCGGCTGGGTGCGCAGCCAGGCGCAGAGCAGGGCCATAAAGGTCTCGCTGCCGATGGCAGAGCGGCAGGAACCACGATGGTGCAGCCGCGGCGCCACTTCGTTGACGCCTTCAAATTCCCAGCTGCCGCCGCCACTTTCCAGATCGGCAAGTTGTTCTGCCAGCCCGTCCATGTCAATGCGCTGCGCCGGACGGCGCGACGCCAGCTGTATCCAGCTTTCGTAACGGTACTGGAACTCGATGGATTCGCCCTTTAGCCATACCAGCCGCGTGCAGTCGGTAATATTGTGCACGGCAAAGGGGTGTACGCTGCGCTGCCAGCGTGTCAGGTAGCGGCGCACGGTGCGCGCCGGCATGTCATCCGGGATACGCACAATGGCAAGTTCCAGTTCCGGAACTTCATCAATCACCACGTGGCCGTCGGCAATGGCCTGTTCGCTTTCCCGCAGGTGCGCGAACTCGTCTTCCCAGAAATGTTGGTTGCCGGGTATGTCATCCAGCAATGCCGGCAGCTCCTGCAGCATCAGCGTGTACAAGCCGGCAATCTGCGCCGGCGCAGAGCCGTTAAAGACCTCGGCCGGCAGCGGTGAAAGCGCCGGGTCAGCATAGGCGGCCAGCACAAAGGCCAGTTTGGCAGCATCCGGGTCGCTGTAAATGGCAAAGTCACCGGCGCGCGAGGCACCGATCATCAGATCGCGATGGCGCAGCGCATTGGCCGGGTCCACCAGAGCGTACATGCTGAGCAGACCGTCTTCATCGAAATGACTGTTGGAAACCAGCGGTATATCGACGTGCAGATCGGGCCGATCGAGGTAAGCAAACACAATATCGGTGGAGGTATCGCGCAACAAGCCGGCGGGCGTGGAATTCCACGGCCAGTGCGACAGCGTCAGTTGCGTGGCCCGCTGCGCCTGGCCGTCCACGACAATATTCGGCTGATCGCCAAGCTGGCTATAGGGGCAGTAGCGGGCAGGGACGGGGAGAGAAACGCTCATGATCGGGGCACAACCGGGCTGCTCGACAACGAGCAGCGCGTCATACTGTTATTGATGTCAGGCGGACTTCTTGACGATGCCGGTGAGGCGCAACAAAAAGGCCAGCGCGAAGGTCGCACCGGCAAGCATCAGCAGGTACTGTGGCACACCGATGAACTCCCAGCCGGGCGCAACCTCGGCGGGAAACAATGCACTCCAGATATACCAGACTCCGCCAATACCGGCAGTGAGTGCCGTGGGCGCAATCGCCAGCCAGCGCGAACGGTCGCCGCCGGCCCACAGCAACAGCAGGCCGCTCAACAGCCCGACCAGCAGCATGAATGCAAAGTTGAGGCCGAACAGAAAGGCATAAGTTTTGCCGTAGGCTTCCCAGACGCCATTCATGGTGGCAATGGCCGCGGCCAGCACGGCTGCCAGCGGCAGCGCGATGATGCCGAAAAGATTGTATTTGCCTTGTTTGGTCATTAGCGGAGGCACCGGTGTTAGCAGTGCTCCGATAATACCATTTCCGGAACCCGGTCTAGAACAAGGTATAGATGAAGGGGGCTACGGCGGAACCCTGTGCCACGACGATCAACACGCCCAGCAGCAGCATTACCAGAATGATGGGCGCAAGCCAGAACTTCTTGCGCTCGCGCATAAAACCCCACAAATCACTCAGAAGATCCAACATCAGAAAGGTTTCTCCAGATTTTTCGCCGGAGGCTGGTCGCTCTCCACGCGATAGGTATCCGCATTGCGGTCTATTTTACGCGCCATTCCGTCCTTGCCAAACAGCCGCATCACCAGGCCGATCGGCATAAACATACCGAAGAATACGAGAAACATGATCAGCGGCGTCATGATGTACGTGCCCATGAAATGGCCGAACTTCATCCAGTACTTGTAGACCGGCGCCAGTGACATCGGCGCCAGCAATGCCATGCCGCCGAGCACCCACAGTATCAGCCACGGCCAGCTCAGCGGAAAAGCTGCCGGCCACGACGGGTACCGCAGACCAAACAGAAACGGAATCGCCAGACCGAACAGCGCCACAACAATGGCACCCGTGGTCAGACCGAACTCCCGGTAACCTTTTTTGTCCAGCGGCTGCATGTGATCGTTTCCTGCCATCATGTATCTCTGTCGTTATTCTTGTTATAGATTGAACTGTGTCAGTCCAGCTCGAACTCTTCCTGCCAGTTTTCCTTCTCGTCCCACTGGGGCTGCTGCCGTTTGTCGAGCAGGAAGTTTTCCACCACGAGATAGTCCATTTCGGTGCGCATGAAGCAGCGATAGGCATCCTCCGGGGTGCACACGATGGGCTCACCGCGCACATTAAATGAGGTGTTCACCAGCACACCGCAGTTGGTGCGCTCGTTGAAGGCTTCCAGCACCGCGTAATAGCCCGGGTTGGTGTCCTTGTGCACCGTCTGGATGCGCGCCGAATAATCCACGTGCGTGATAGCGGGCAGTTCGGAACGCTTCAGGTTCAGTTTTTCGATACCGAACAGCTTCTGCTGTTCATCCGTCAGCGGTATACGCAGCTCTTCCTTAACCGGTGCCACAATCAGCATGTACGGGCTGGGAGTTTTCTGCTCGAAGAAATCACCAACACGATAGTCCAGCACGGATGGTGCAAACGGCCGGAAAGACTCGCGATATTTGATCTTGAGGTTCATCACCGACTGCATTTTGGCACTGCGCGGATCGCCGATAATCGAGCGGCCGCCCAGGGCACGCGGACCGAATTCCATGCGCCCGCGCATCCAGCCGACCACGTTTTCGGTGTCGAGAATTTCCGCCAGCCGCGGCATCATCTGCTCGTCGGGCAACTCTTCAAAAACCGCACCGGCGGCTTCAAGCTGGCTGCGAACTTCATCCGCTGCATACCGCGGGCCCAGATATGAGCCACGCATCTTGTCCTTGCCATCCGAGCTGCGTTCGTTGCCCAGGTATTCATGCCAGATCACGGCAGCGGCGCCCAGTGCGCCACCGGCGTCACCGGCCGCGGGCTGAATCCAGATGCTGTCGAATGGTCCGTCACGCTCAATGATGCCGTTGGACACACAGTTCAGGGCCACGCCGCCCGCCAGACACAGATGCTTGACACCGGTCTCGCGATGCAGGGTTCTGGCCAGACGCATCACCACTTCTTCGGTCACTTTCTGAATTGAAGCGGCCAGGTCCATTTCGCGCTGCGTGATCTGCGACTCGGCGGCGCGGGCCGGCCCGCCGAATAAAGCGGCGAACTTGTCATTGGTCATGGTCAGGCCGGTGCAGTAATTGAAGTACTGCATATCCAGCTTGAAGGTACCGTCTTCTTTGAGGTCGATGAGATTGTCCATGATCACATCGACATACTTGGGCTCACCGTAGGGCGCCAGACCCATCAGCTTGTATTCGCCGGAGTTGACCTTGAAGCCGGTAAAGTATGTGAAAGCGGAGTACAGCAGGCCCAGCGAATGCGGAAAGTCGATTTCCCACAGCGGCCGGAGTTCCTTGCCTTTGCCATGCCAGGCTGACGTGGTAGCCCACTCGCCCACGCCGTCCAGACACAGCACCACCGCTTCTTCATAGGGGCTGAAATAAAACGCCGATGCTGCATGCGACTGATGGTGGCCGGCGAACATCAGCGGCGGCAGTTGTTTCTGCTTGATGCCGCCCAGCGCCGACAGCTCGCGCTTCAGCGTAGTCTTCAGGTACAGCTTTTCCTTGAGCCAGATCGGCATTGCCCGCACAAAGGAACGAAAGCCCTGCGGTGCGTAGCTCAGATAGGTTTCGAGCAGCCGCTCAAACTTGACCAGCGGCTTGTCGTAAAAAACCACCTGATCCACGTCGGTCAGTTTGATGCCTGCTTCTTCCAGACAATAGCTGATTGCCTCGGCCGGAAAACGCTCATCGTGTTTCTTACGAGTAAAGCGCTCCTGCTGAGCGGCTGCAATAACCTCACCATCCTTCAGCAGCGCTGCGGCCGAATCATGATAGTAGGCGGAAATTCCAAGTATATAAGAGTGACTCACTGCTTCTTGTTCTTCGTGTTGGGGGTGTGACGTATTCTTATCAGCCGCAAGTGTACGGAAGCTTTGTTAAAGCTACTGTGACGTCCGTCGCTATTCCGTCCCCTGTAACCGCCGCGAATGCTGCGTTTCCGTCTAACATATGTCAACTAAACGATAATCATCCAGCGGTTCGGGCAAAAAACCGCCGCGGGCATAAACTTCCAGGTAGTGCAGCCGCCCGTCGCGCAAAAACAAATCGCAGCCGGCGCCGTCCGGCAACCCGGGCGCCTGCAGCATGGGACAGACCGGTTTGGCTGCAGCCGGCTCGGCAGAGCCGTCGGGCTCGAAGTAAACGAAAAACCCGGTGCGGGTGTAATCACGCTTGCGGACCACCGCCGCACGTATCTGCTTGCTCAGCGCGGCATCGCCGGTGGCCGAGGCAATCCAGTCCAGTATGTCGCGGTCCACCTGCTCCATAGCCATGAATCAGGTAGTCACTTCGTAGAAAATCCGCCGTGCGGTGTCGGCGCCGATCATTTTCGCGATCATGCCCTGCGCCTTGTCCTGGGTGCGGATATCGTCTACCCACTGGTCGAGGAACCGGCTGACAGCCTCCCGGCGCGCGGGGTCCGTCACCGGTTCGGCCACCGCCACCTGCGACAGGTAATAGTCAAGGTACTCGAAGCAGCAATCACTGATGTCATCGAGGCGGTCGCGCGGGAACAGGCCGTAAATGGTGCTGTCGTTGCGGTATTTTTTCATCCACTCCGGATAACGATCGTTGCTTGTGAAAGGTTCATAGCGGTCAAGGATCTGCACCAGCGGGTCAACCCAGCGGGCACGGTAGTCGGCATCGTCAAACGGACAGCACACATTGAGATGCGCAATTACCTTGCGCTTGGTCAGCATGCAGAAAAAGATGAACACCGGCACATCGTAATTGTCGCGCGGATAAAAAATTGAATTGAGCTGCTCAATGCGCGGCACCTTGACGCGAAAGCGCATGCCGAAAATCTTGCGGAACCGCTGCGATGACCAGTTGTAGTGATTGGCACGCAGCACCTTGAGGAACGACCGCGGCTCCGCGAGTTCCTGCGGAATGGGGATTTCCTCGAGTGCCTCAACGCCACGCAGGCGTTCGACAATGGTTTCCAGCCGTTGATCCTGATCCATGCTCAGAAAGTATAGACGGTAGAGTTGCTGAGGTCAGAAATTGTCAGCCGGGCGCCGTCCAGCGCCATCGCCGAGTCCAGACCGAAATTGATGTTGGGAGCGTTAACCGTGGATTTGATGTAGGCCTGCTGCTCCCAGCCCAGCATGCCATTCCGGAACAGGTATCCCGCGCCGGCACCGACATAGTTGTCGAGCACTTCGCTGCCGTTGATGCCCTGCGCGCGGCCGCCTTCCCAGACCGACGTGCCCAGCAGCAGATCGCCGGTGCTGTTAAGCGTGACATTGAAACCGAACTGGTCCACCGGATCAGCGTTGGACGCCCGGAAGAATGCAGTCTGCGACCAGGTGGCCGCCACGTCGGTAAACAGGTACACGGCACCGGTATTGACCGAACTGTTGTCCGCCTGGTTGGCGTCGACACCGCGTTCAGCGCCGTCTTCCTTGATGGCCCCGACAGCCAGCACATCGCCGGCGGCGTTCAGATCGACCGAGAAACCGAATTCATCGCCGGCATCGGCCATGGCGGCCTTGATGTAACTCTGCTGGGCCCACGCCGAGCCGCCGTAATCGAACACATAGACTGCGCCGCTCAGTTCGGCGCCGTTGTTAAAGCCGTCGCCATCTATGCCGGTCGCCGCCGAATCTTCATAGGGCGCGCTGACAGCCAGCCGGTCACCGGCCGAGTTTATTGCCAGGTCGGTGCCGAAGCTGTCGTCCGCATCGGTGTTGGACGGCTTGATGTATGCCTCCTGCATCCAGGTACCGCCCACATCACGGAATACGTAGACCGCGCCGGAATCCTCGGCGCTGTTATCAGCGCCATCGCCGTCTATGCCCATGGCATTGCTGTCCTCGCGCGGTGCCGTTGCGGCCAGCACGGTACCGTCCGCCGACAGCATCACCCGGGTGGCAAAACCGTCGCCGCCGAGCACCGTGTCATCGGGATCCGGATCGCCTTCGGTGTTGGATGCCTTGATATAGGCCACCTGGTTCCACTCGAAGTCGCCGCCGCCCAGATCAGTGCGCGCAAAGACATATGCCGCGCCGGACTCCGGCGCATCATTATTGGTTTCGTCACCGTCCACGCCGGTGGCGTCACTGTCTTCGCCCACCGCGGCCACCGCCAGCACATTG
>JAUIEY010000064.1 GCA_030429685.1 Gammaproteobacteria bacterium | reverse complement strand
AAGACTGGCCGCAGTCATAACATTCGCGCCCTCAATTTTCAGGTTTTTCCGATGCGTACACACTACTGCGGCGACGTAAACGCCAGCCTTGACGGTAGCGAAATCGCGGTCGCCGGCTGGGTGCACCGGCGGCGTGACCATGGCGGCGTCATTTTTATTGACCTGCGGGATCGCAGCGGCATTCTGCAGGTGGTTTGCGACCCGGATACCGCCGAGTTGTTTGCGCTGGCGGAAAAAATTCGCAGCGAATACGTGCTGGTCATCAAGGGCCGGGTGCGGCCGCGGCCGGCAGGCACTGAAAATCCCAACATGCCGAGCGGTGCCGTGGAAATGCTGGCGCTGCAGCTGGAAATACTCAATGCTGCAGAGACACCGCCGTTCCATCACGACGAGCATCCGCATGAAGATCTGCGGCTGCAATACCGTTACCTGGACCTGCGTCGCGAAGAGATGACCGCGCGCATCATGCTGCGGCATCGGGTCACGCAGATCATGCGTACCTTCATGGATGAGAACGGCTTTCTGGATATCGAAACGCCGATCCTGACGCGCGCCACGCCGGAAGGTGCGCGCGATTACATCGTGCCCAGCCGCACGCATCCCGGCAGCTTTTTTGCCCTGCCGCAGTCGCCGCAGCTGTTTAAGCAGTTGCTGATGATGTCCGGCATGGATCGCTACTATCAGATTGCCCGCTGCTTCCGCGACGAAGACCTGCGCGCCGACCGCCAGCCCGAGTTCACCCAGCTCGACGTCGAGATGTCTTTCGTTGACGAAGACGATGTCATGGGCGCCATGGAAGAGCTGGCGCGGCGGCTGTTCAAAGAAGCCATTGGCGTTGATCTGCCGGCCGAATTTCCGCGCATGAGTTATGCCGAGGCCATGCAGCGTTTTGGCACCGACCGCCCTGACCTGCGTATTCCACTGGAACTGGTTGACGTTGCGGACCTGATGGACGGCGTGGAGTTCAAAGTGTTTGCCGGGCCGGCAGCGGACCCCGAAGGCCGGGTAGCGGCGCTGAAACTTACCGGTGGCAGCGACCTGTCACGCAAGGAAATTGACGACTATACCGACTACGTGGGGCGCTACGGCGCCAGAGGCCTGGCCTATATCAAGGTCAATGATGTAGCGGCCGGTCGTGACGGGCTGCAGTCGCCGATTCTGAAATTCCTGCCGGATGCTACCGTTAACGGCCTGGTGGAACGCCTCGCCCTGCAAAGCGGCGACATCGTATTTTTCGGTGCCGACAAGGCCAATGTTGTTAACGACGCGCTGGGCGCGTTGCGCGTCAAAATCGGTCATGATCGCGGCCTGGTAGAAGGCGACTGGGCGCCTCTGTGGGTGGTCGAATTCCCGATGTTTGCCTGGGATCCGACCGAAAAGCGCTGGAATGCCCTGCATCATCCCTTCACGGCACCCGCGGTTGATGATGCCGCTGCCCTGCGCAACGACCCTGGCAATGCTGGTTCGCGCGCCTATGACATGGTGCTGAACGGCACCGAGATCGGTGGCGGTTCGATTCGTATTCACAATTCCGACATTCAGTCGGCGGTCTTCGATGTGCTCGGTATTGCAGCCGAGGAAGCACAAACCAAGTTCGGCTTTTTGCTGACCGCGCTGAAGTATGGCTGCCCGCCGCACGGTGGTATCGCTTTCGGACTTGACCGGCTGGTGATGCTGATGGCCGGTGCGCAGAGTATCCGTGACGTAATTGCATTTCCCAAGACCCAGTCGGCGAGCTGCCCGCTAACCGATGCTCCGGGTCAGGTTGATGCGCGGCAGTTGCGTGAAGTCGGGATACGGCTGCGCAAAACCGAGAGCGACCAGCCCGGCTAAGTCGCTGTTCCGCCATGGACGCGAGCAAGCCTGTCGTTATTCTGGTCCATGGCCTGTGGATGAATGGCCTGGAGATGACCTGGCTGCGCAGCCGGTTGCGTGACCGGGGCTATTCGGTCCGGCAATTTCAGTATCACACCACCTCGCAGACGCTGGCTGACAAATGCCGGCGCCTGAAGCAGACCATTCTGCGCGAGCATGCAAACGTGGCGCTCGTCGGCCACAGTCTGGGGGGCGTACTCAGCCTGCACACCCTGCGCATGTTCCCCGAGTTGCCGGTGGAAAAAATCGTCTGCCTGGGTTCGCCGCTGGTGGATACTGCTGCGGGGCGCAGTCTGCATGGTGTGCAGCCGGGGCGTCTGGTGCTGGGGCGGCTCCTGCCTGAAGCCGTATTTGAAAATCCGCTGCGCCGCTGGGACCAGGAATTACCCGTGGGTGTGATCGCCGGTACCCAGAGTTTCGGTCCGGGGCAACTGGTTGCCAAACTCAAAAAGCCCCATGACGGCACCGTGGCGGTGGTCGAAACGCAACTACCCGGGATTACCGATCATCTGCAACTGCCTTACAGTCACACCACCATGTTATTTGCACAGGACGTGGTGGATCAGTGCGATGCGTTCCTGCGTACCGGGCAGTTCAGCCGCGACTGACACTAATTTTTGCGCCGCCTGACGCTGGCCATGCCGGCAAGCTGCATGGCCAGCACGCCCGCAAACACGGCAGCCACGGTGGCCACCCAAATCAGTGAGCGCGTCTCCAGCACCTGGAATGCAAAAGCATGCGCGACGGTGGCAATAAAAATCACATAGGCGAGCCGCTGCAGACGTTTCCACCAGCGTGTGCCGATAGTGCGCAAAGCCCGATCGCTGGAGATGAGCAGCAGGATCAGGATCAGGACTGCCACGACATAGCCGAATATCGTGCCCCACAGGTAGAGCTGATCGCGCACCTGCTGCGACGGCGGGGCGGTGGCATTGTCCACGAAAATACCGACGTATTCCCAGGTCATGGACAGCTTGTTGGCCAGCCAGAAATGCAGCAGACCGTTGATGCTGCCCCAGATGGCAATATCCCGTCGCAGGTGTGAATTCAGCACCGGCGCACCGGTGGCGCGCGATCGCAACGGGCCGATCAGCAGTGCCGCGCCAAACATTGCCAGGCAGAGATAGGCGCTGACGATACTCAGGTTATCCAGACCGCTGGCACCACGATCCAGCCAGGCCGACAGGCCCAGCGCCACGCCGGTAGCGGCGCCCAGCAGCAGATGATTCCGTAAACGCAGTTTCACACAAACCTGTTGGTGTCAGACACCGGATTTTATTTGCGCTTAGAGCGCCGAAGATTCAATCCGGGCTCAGACGTCAACATAGACGTCGCCGTCGCGCTCTTCGACCTTCAGCGTGGTCAGCGGGGCTGGTTTCTTACCCATCTCGATCAGCTTGCAGGCCCATTTAGGTGCGTTCATGCCCATGATGTTTGATACCCAGTCCAGGTTCTCTCCTGTTTTGATATCAAAGCGCGAACCATGGAACGGGCAGGTGATTACCTGACCGTCAAAACTGCCCTTGCGCATTGGCATGCCGAGGTGCGTGCATTTGTCGATGACCGCATGCACTTCGCCGTCAATGCGGCTCAACAACAATTTGGTCTTGTCGACGGTGGTGGCGAACATTTCGCCGGATTTGATTTCGTCACTGGCGGCTACACGTTGCATGACCATTCTCCGCGATGGTGGATAACGCGAATGTAGCAGGCTTTGCGCCTGAGCCTGTATATCGCTTCGAGTGCCCGAGCACTTTGTCTACAGCTTCTGCTTGAGCCTATAGATCGCAGCCAGGGCCTGCCGGGGAGTCATGTTGTCCGGGTCCAGCTTGTCCAGTTCCTGCCGCAGCCTGTCGTTACCCGATGCCGGCGGTGTCAGGTCGAACAGCGGCGCGGTCTGGCCGGCGTCGCCGGCTGCCGGGTCATCCTGCACCGGCGAGCCCGCCAGCGAGGTAGCCTCAAGTGCCCGCAAATACACCTTCGCGGCGTCTATTACCGGCGCGGGCACACCCGCCAGCGCCGCTACCTGCAGGCCATAGCTCTGGTTGGCCGGGCCGTCCTTGACCGTGTGCATGAACACCAGCCGGTTCTGATATTCGGTGGCGTCCAGGTGCACATTAACGGTGGCATCAATTTCATCGGCCAGCGCCGTCAGTTCGAAATAATGGGTGGCGAACAGCGTGAAGGCACCCACCTGTTCGCCAATATAGTGCGCGCTCGCCCAGGCCAGCGACAGACCGTCAAAAGTGCTGGTGCCACGGCCGATTTCGTCCATCAGCACGAGGCTCTTGTCAGTCGCGTTGTGCAAAATGTTGGCCGTCTCGGTCATTTCCACCATAAAGGTTGAACGGCCGCCGGACAGGTCATCCGCGGCACCGACCCGGGTAAAGATGCGATCCAGCGGGCCGATAGTCGCTGCCTCGGCAGGCACAAAGCTGCCGGTATGCGCCAGCAGCGCAATCAGTGCGGTTTGCCGCATGTAAGTGGATTTGCCGCCCATGTTCGGGCCGGTAATGATCATCAGTCGGCGCTGATCATGCAGCTCCAGATCGTTGGCAATAAAGTTGTCGCTGACCACCTGCTCAACCACCGGATGACGACCGGCGATGATTTTTATGCCGGGGCGGCTGCTCAACACCGGTTCCGCATAGTCCAGCTCACGGGCGCGTTCGGCGAAGTTCGCCAGCACGTCGGTTTCGGCCACTGCCGCGGCCATGCACTGCAGTCCGGCCAGTTCACCGCGCAAAGTATCCAGCAGTTCTTCATAGAGCTGTTTTTCTTGTGCCAGCGACCGCTCGCGCGCGCTCAGGACCTGATCCTCGAAGCTTTTCAGTTCTGCAGTGATATAGCGTTCCGCGCCTTTCAGTGTCTGCCGCCGGGTGTATTCGGCGGGGGCCTTGTCCGATTGGCCCTTGCTGATTTCTATGTAGTAACCGTGGACGCGGTTGTAACCGACCTTGAGAGTGCTGATGCCGGTGCGTTCGCGCTCGCGCGCTTCCAGAGATGTCAGAAAGCCGTCGGCATTGGTGCTGAGTTCGCGCAGCTCATCAAGTTCCCTGTCATAGCCCGGCTTGATCACGCCGCCGTCGCGTATCAGCATCGGCGGCTCGTCTATCACAGCACTTTCCAGCAACAGTCGCGTCGCTTTGTGATCGCCGGCATCCAGTGCAAGCTGCGCAAGCCGTTCAGCTTTGGTGATGTGCAACAGCGCTTTTAGTTCCGGCAGCAAGGCAAGCGCATTGCGCAGTTGTGCCAGGTCACGCGGCCGCGCACTGCCCAGTGCCACACGTGCGAGAATGCGCTCAAGGTCGCCGACTTCGCGCAACAATTCATGCAGCGAGGCCGCCTTGTCATTGAGCAGTGCCCTGACGGCGGCATAGCGTAATTGCAGTGTCGCGTGATCGCGCAGCGGCCGGTTCAGCCAGCGGCGCAGCAGCCGGCTGCCCATTGGTGTGGCGCAATGATCCATGACTCCTGCCAGCGTGTGTTCGTCGCGGCCTGCCAGACTGGCATCAATCTCCAGATTGCGGCGCGTTGCTGCGTCCAGCAGCAGGGCATCGCTGTTCTGCTCGGTGCTGATGCCATGGATATGCGGCAGTGCCGTGCGCTGCGTGTTCTGCACATATTGCAGCAGCGCTCCGGCGGCGCAGGTTGCATGCCGCAGGTCTTCGCAGCCAAAGCCGGCCAGATCCTTGGTGCCGAACTGCCGGCACAATTCGCGATGCGCGGTGTCGAGTTCAAAATGCCACGGCGGTATGCTGCGCATGCCGGCACCCATGGTGAATTCGCCGCTTTCCGCCAGCATTTCATCCACCAGTACTTCAGCGGGTTTAAGTCGTGCCAGTTCGGCTTCCAGCGCGCTCAGCGACTCGGGCTCGGCGACACAAAAGCGTCCCGAGCTCAGTTCCAGCCACGCCAGACCAATGGCTGCAGAGCTTTTGTACACCGCCGCTACCAGATTTTCCGCGCGGGAATCGAGCAGGGCGTCATCGGTGAGCGTGCCTGGCGTGACAATGCGCACCACCTGGCGTTCAACCGGGCCTTTGGATGTTTTGGGGTCGCCGATCTGTTCGCAGATAGCGACCGACTCGCCCTGTCTGACCAGTCGCACCAGGTAATTGTCAGCCGCATGATAGGGCACGCCCGCCATGGGTATTGGCTGCCCGGCCGATTTGCCGCGTGTGGTCAGCGTGATATCGATCAGTTTGGCGGCGCGTTTGGCGTCATCGAAGAACAACTCATAAAAGTCGCCCATACGGTAGAACACCAGCATGTCCGGATGCTCGGCCTTGATGCGCAGGTACTGCTGCATCATGGGGGTGTGGCTCGATTTGGCGTCCTTGGGAGTAGCGACCATGCGCGCTGGCTTTTATGCGTTGTTGGTATGCGGTATATCTTAACCCATGATCAAACTCATCATTCAGTATCCCGCAGCCGGCGGCACCTTTTTCGATTTCGATTACTACACCCGCGAGCATATTCCCATGGCGGAACGGCTACTTGGCGAACATGGCTTTATTGGCCATGAGGTGAACCGCTGCACCACGACTGTCAGGGGTGACGACCCGCAGTTCCTCTGTATCACCGAACTGCGTTTCAGCAGTCTGGAAGAGCTCCGCGCCGGCATGCAGGCGCACGGCGCGGAACTCAGCGCGGATTTTTCCCGCTACACTGATATCAAGCCGATAGCGACGGTGTGTGAGCCAGTAAATTAAATGTTTGTTGCGGTCGAAAGCAGCAATTCATTCTGCCCGCCGCCAGATCTGGTACGGCGAAAACTTGTTCGCACCCAGCGTGGTGTCAAAATAAAAAATCTGCTTCGGTGTCACCTTGATGATGTCAAAGCGCCTGAAAGCACGGGGCTTGGAAACACGCACCAGGTTGTACTTGTCGAGAATGTTGCCGAAGCGCGGGTCGGTTGATTCGATCACTTCGGCGGTGCCCTTGATCTGTACGCTGCGCCATTGTTTCGGGCCGCCTTCGGCGACCGTCCAGCCGGCGAAACGCACCGCGCTGATGTTGGGATTCACCCTGAGCTGCAGCAGCTTTTCCGTGCCGCGCTCGGATACCACATAAAAAGCCTTTTCTTCCTGATCCAGCACCATGTCCACGGTGGTGGCTGTGGGTGCGTTGTCCTCGACTGTCGCAATGGCGAAGCGCTCACGACCGGGCAGGAAGGCCACAATTTTTTCCCAGATCTGTTCCTGCTCCAGATTGGGGAAATTGTTGACAAACTGTTCGCTGGCCGTGGACATGACGTCGATGCCGAAATCAACGCTGTGACATTCGGCACAGGTCATGCCGCGCGGATACTCGGCATGGTCTGCGCTCATTACCGAGTCGCCGGTGATGGGCGGCCCATTGACAATAATTGCGTCGAAACCCATTTCACCTGGCCCGACGTTTATGCCCTGTTGTTTTTGTTCGTGATTGCCGGCGATAGCAGCTGAGCAGAAAACAACCGTGACGGTTAAGGCTGCGATGGCCGACTGACAGATTCGCATTGTTATTTGCATGGTCAGCCTCCGACTGTGTCATTCGATTCTAAACAAAAAACATCCGGCCATGGTGTTTCGGTGGAAACTACCTACAACGCCCGCAGATTGGTCATGTTAGTTTGCAGGTCTGCTAAAAGCGGAGCGAAGCGATATGCGAATTACCAGACGTCGCCTGCTTGCGGGCGCAACGGGCGGCGCCGCAGCGCATTTGTTGGGCGCATGTGCGCCGGGGCCGGAACGGGCCGATGTGGTTGTCTTGGGCGCCGGGCTTTCCGGCCTCAACGCGGCACGGTTGCTCGAGTCGTTGGGTGCCAACGTTATTGTGCTGGAAGCCAGTGGCCGCATCGGCGGGCGTGTCGACACGCGTTACGATGCAGAGGGGGCGCCGGAACTCGGTGCGGCCGATGTCGGCACCCTTTACGCCCGCGTGATCGATACTGCTGCGGAGCTCAATGTTGCCCTCGAGCCCTGGCCGGATAGCCCGCCCGGTTACTGGTTTCATATAGGCGGGGAAACCTTCACCGCCGCGCAGTGGCCCGACCTGGCCGGCAATCCGCTGCAAGGGGATTTGCGCGCTATCAATCCGTCGGCGATTTCCCGCGCATTTATGCCGCGGCCCCATCCGTTGCCTGCTCTGGGTGCCTGGGCAGAAGATGACTACCAGGCGCTGGATATGCCTTACGGCGAGTACCTTGCCTCGCTGGGCGCGCCGCCAGAGGCTATGCCGTTGCTGCAGATCGGCACTCAGCTGGATTCGCTCAACGCTGAGTCCGCATTGTGGAAACTGCGCGGTATCAAATTTCAGATGGAATCTATTGCCACCGCGATGGCGCAAAAGCAGCCGTTTCGCAAATATGTACCCGGTGGCATGAGCACCCTGACCGACGCCATGGCAGCTTCGCTGCAAGCGGAAGTTCGCCTGCAGCATGCGGTTGTTGCGATCGACAATCGTACTGACGGTGTCACAGTGACCTGCGCCAACGGCACACGATTCGCTGCAGATTTTGTGATTTGCACATTGCCGCTGCCGGCGCTGCGCAAGGTAGCGCTGTCGCGCCCGCTGCCGGGCGTTGCCGCCGAGGCGCTCAATGAAATCCCTTACGGCCGCGCCACCAGCGTGGTGTTGCAGATACTGGAACCTTACTGGGAGGTTGACGGCATGCCCCCCAACTTCTGGACCGATACGGTGCTGCAACGGGCGTTCCTGAATCCGTCACCGACCGGCGAAGGGCAGCACTTGTGGGTGTTTAACACCGGCACTGCGGATCTTTCTGGGCGTGGCTGGACGGCTGCCGAAATTGGAGAGTACGTGTTGCAACAACTAAACGAGTTGCGTCCGAGCACGGTTGGCCGCCTTGCCGTGGGTGCCGTCAGGTCATTTACCCGTGACCCGTTGGTGGGTGGCACTTATGCCACGCGCGCCCCGGGCCAGGTGCAGCGTTTCCGCAATGTGCTGGCGGAAACTTTTGACCGCCTGTTGGTGGCCGGTGAACATACCGCGCTGTTGAATTCGGGCATGGAAGGCGCAATGGAGTCGGGTGAGCGCGCCGCGCTCGCGGTCAGCCTGGCGTGATGCTGTTGGCCAAGTCTGTCGGAATTTACTTATTGCCGCATTAACAACAGCCCGCCTAGGTTGGCTCGATAAGCGGCTGTAACAGCGGCTTATCGAGGGTCTTTCTGATTTTTTGTTGCCGGAGGCTACACAATAATGAACGTACAAGTATCGGCAGGCAGCGCTCACCGCGCTTTCTTGGGCAAGCTGGGGGCCTTTAGCGGGGCTTTTATCAGTGTTCTGGTTTTTGGTGCGACCGGTCTTCAGGCCGCGCCCCTGTATGACGAGATTACGGTGACTGCGCGGCGGGTGGATGAAAACCTGCAGGGCGTGCCCGTGGCGGTGTCACCCTTTACCAAGGACTACATTGAGGAGCTGAATCTGCAGAGCATTGATGACATTGCACTGTTTACGCCTGGCTTTTCATTTACGTCCGCTTTCGGGCGCCAGCCGGGTTCTGACCGGCCGACCATGCGCGGTATAT
>JAUIEY010000063.1 GCA_030429685.1 Gammaproteobacteria bacterium | reverse complement strand
ACCGCCGATGGTTGCGGCGACGAAGCCGCGCCGGTTGATTCCGATTCCATCGCGCCGGAATCCGCGGGATGACGGGATCTCGTAACGAAGAGATTGATTCGGGCAATCATCGATGCAATTCCAGCACAGGAAACATTCCGCGGTGCGCGTTCCGGTATCGGGACTGCTGGCGGCCGGGCAGGCGCGGTTACAGGTCGGGCAGGCGGAGCAGGTCGGATCCCTGCGTACGATGGCGCCGGGACTCAGGCGGGCCACAACGCCGTACAGGGCGCCCAACGGACAGAGGTAACGACACCAGAAACGCGGTCGAATGATGTTGAGAAGGAGTACCGCCGCCAGCACCAGCAGTACCGGCCATGCCCCGCGCAGGCCGGGACTCATCAGCGCTGCGGCGGACCGGGTCAACAGGGCCATCGGGTCCAGCCACCCAACCAGCATCACGCCTCCCGCCGCGGCGAGGAGCAGGGCCAGAAGGATGCCGTACTTGATTGCCTGGGCGTGATGATATGCATTGTCACGGATCCGGTCGCGGGCACGGAACGGCCTCATCATCCACGATGCCGCATCAAGGAGGGAGCCCAGTGGACAGATCCATCCGCAGAAAAATCGCCCGATGACCGCGGTCAGGGCGAGCAGTCCGAACCCGATCCACATGGTGTGGGCGAGATTCCCGTCGGCAAGGATGGTGCCGAGCCCGTTCAGTGGGGACGCATCCAGAAAAAGGGTAACTGTGTATCCCTTCAGCCGGCCCTGCGCGGTCAGCCAGGTGAGAACGACGAACAGGAGAACGAAAAAGACCTGATAAATGCGGCGCAGATTCTTCATGAACCTGCCTCGATACGGCGGAACAGGGAGAGTTGGTCGGGATCCGCACGACCAAGCCCGATTGATTCCGCGAGGCCGATGTAGGCGAGGTCGCCGGGGGAGAGCCCCAGCAATGTTGCGCCCCATGCATCCACGGCGACAGGATCGGTGCCGACGATCACGGTATGGCCGGGCATGACATCGGATGGGCTCCCGCCGGTGGGACCGTTGCGGATCAGCAACCGGGTGCCGTCAAGAACGGTGAGGGTGGGGCGGATGAACTGGCCGAGATCGGCGATGGCTTCATGGATGGATTGGTGCAGCCGGTTACGCGGGCCGCCGAGAAGTCCGTACCAGTTTTTCAGGCCGAGGGTTGCACCGCAGAGGTTGTGCGTCTTTACGGTAGGTACACCGATGACCCGGGTTGCCCAAGCCAACGGTTCATAGAGCGCTTCCCATTCCGTCATGCACAGGGTGCCGGTTCGGGTCGTGCGGAACAATCCTGGTGAGGGCAGCCAGATATCGCCGCCGTTACGGTTCACGGCTTCCGTCAGCCCGGATTTTATGAAGCAGCCTTCCGGGTCATTGATTGGATTGTCGGTCACCCGTACCCGGGCCCCGGCCTCGACGCAGAGAGCCGTCAGGGCGCCCATCACCGCGGGGGAGGTTGTGGCGCCGAGATGAGGCGGGCGATCGAATGCACAATTGGGCTTCAACAGGACGCGGTCGCCCGGATTGACGAACCGTTTGATTCCCCCGATGGCCTCCACCGCGGCACGGACAAGGACCGAATGGTCGGTACCCTGAACAACGGCCATCAATCGTTCGGTGCCAGGTACGAGAAAGGATCCTACGGAAACCGCTTCTTCCGGTTCCGGTACCGGTCGTCGATTGTGAAACACGGCGGCAAGTCCGAGGGAGCAGGTCGCCGCAGCCGCGGACAGTCCGCATTGCTTCAGAAAGGTTTTTCGGTTCATCCCGGGTTCAGTCATGTTCGGACATCCTTGTCTTCAACTGCTGCCAGTGTTGAATCAACCCATCACGGGATGAAGCCTGGGCAATGCCCCACAAGCCGTTTTCGAGGATTCCCGCAATCGCCCATTCCCCATACATGTCGCCACCACGGGCCCCGTCCAATTCGAATCTTGAATCGGCGCCGTAGGTTTCGAGCTCGCCGGCAAAGTGTTCCAGTTCTGCACGGCCGCCCCGGGCGAGGAACCAGATGGCTTCCTGATCGTCCAGAACAACCCGCACGGTTTGAACCTGCTGCAGCGAGGTATGTCCGAAGGCGTTCTCGGGAAGGAGGGATTCCGAATCGGGTACCGCAAGATCACCGGCAAGCTCCGCCGGTGTCAGCGGACTTCGCCCGGCCGGTTCTGCATCATCCGGCATGCCGGTGAGGATCGGCAGCAAAGGGAGGACCTCTTCGGCATCGGCCTGGGGGGACGAGGCGATGAGCTGCACATACAGCGTGCCGCCGGCCGCGGCAACCATACCCGGCACCCGGTATCCATAGATGCCGTCCAGTGGCTCCGCCTCGGGCGGCCGCTCTCCGCTCAATGCCCCGCGAGCGGAAACCTCGTCGGGGAATACGTATGCATACAGATCCCACGATCGGTTCTCTTTGCTCCATGTGCCGGCGTACAGATGTTCCACGTCATATTGTTCGTAGTACTGGAGCCTGCCGTTGATTTTCTCGTAGATCCGGTCACGCGGATAGGATTCAAGCGATCCGAAACTCCAGCCTGCCGCTTCAAGAGGAAAGGGAACTGCGGATAGACCCGCATCCGCTCCCGGCGGTTCCACGTATGCGGGATCGATGTGGCGACCTTCAATATAAAGGAGGCAGACAAGTGCGAAGGGGAGAATCCACAGAGCGAATCTGACCATGGATCCGGGTGCGGCCATGACTCAGGCCAGCATCGCGTCCGCTCGCCGGATGTGATGACGAATCGGGACACCGTTGGGGCAGGCCGTTTCACAAGAGGAGCAGGAACCGCATAGACTGTCCGCGGGCCTCCGGGGCAGCGACGTGTAGACCTCGCCGGCGAACGCGAGGTACTCCGGCTGTTCCATGTAATAGTCGGAACAGCGAACGACATCAGCCACCGGCATGGAATGAGGGCAGGCGTTTGTGCATGCGCCGCACATGATGCAATGACCGGACATCGCCACCCGGGCGGCGGAACGCAATCGGGTTGAAGCTTCGTCCGATGTGCGGCGCCGGGCGCTTTCGAGCATACGCGTGACTGCATCAAACGAGTTCATTCCCTTGTTGATCGTGGTCACCCCGGGCATGTTGAGATAGGTGGGGATGGCATCGGCATAGGCATCGTGACCCAGCCCGCGCCCGGTTTTCATCAGCACAACCCCGGTGCCCCGGTCTTGCGCCTGTTGAAAGACATCTTCAAAGGCATCTTCCATGCCCAGGCTGTAGGCCGGCATCAGCACATCGTAAAAGCCTTCCTTGAGCCCTGCCTGCATACAGGCGAGGGTGTCGCTGTGGCTGGTGAGGCCGATGTATCGGAACTTGCCCGCGGCTTTCCAGCGTTCCGCGCCTTTACGGTACCGGTCCTGCCGGACATCGGCGGCCTTGTGAATGTTGAAGAAGCAGATGTCGGCCTGCTCGATGCCGAGTGAATTGAGCGCCGCATCCATCGCGCGGTCGTCGTCCGGCCCCCAGGTGATCTTGAGTCCGATGATGTAGTCCTCCCGATGCCCGCGAATGGCCTCGCCAAGGTTGTTGATGGCCTTGCCGCCCGCGTAACCGGCTGTGGCGCCCCACGCAATACCGATGACGAGACTGACCAGCGTGGCGGCCAGCCCGACCAGCAGGGAAATCCTGCCGCCATAAAGTGTGCGCACAAACAGATCGCGGCCGACATCGTCGGTGCCGAACCAGTGGCCGGTACTGAATGACGGCGGCACTGAAATGCGATCCCAGTCAGTGGAATCGATGCTGTACGGACTCAGCAACGGTGCGGCAAGCACCAACAATACAATGGCGCCCATAATTGCCGCGGCTGCCATGGCCGCCCGGTTATTGCGCAGGCGCTCAAAGGCATCGTCCCAGAGGCTGCGGCCTACCGGCTGTTGCGACGTTATGTGCGCGGTCTGCTGCACCGGCCGGCCTAGAGTTTCACGCGCGGATCCAGCCAGCGATAAGCCAGGTCCACCAGAAAATTAAACACGATGATCAGTACACCGTAAAAAACCACTACACCCATAACCAGCGTGTAATCGCGGTTCAGTGCACCCTGCACAAAGTAGCGGCCGAGTCCGGGTACGCCGAATATCTGCTCGATCACCACCGAGCCGGTAATGATGCCCGCCGTGGCCGGGCCCAGGTAGGAAACAACAGGCACCATGGCCGGCTTCAGGGCATGACCGATAACGACTTCCCGGGTCGGCAGGCCCTGCGCCCGGGCGGTGCGGATAAAGTCACTGCGCAGCACTTCAATCATGCTGCCGCGGGTCAGCCGCGCGATGTAGGCGATCTGCGGCAGCGCCAGCGACACCACCGGCAAAATCAGGCTGCGCCATTCCCCCAGCCCGCCGGCCGGCAGCCAGCGCAGGGTAACGGCGAAAACCAGCACCAGTATGGGCGCCAGCACAAAGTTGGGGATGGAAATCCCGGTCATGGCTGCGCCCATCGCCACGTGATCGACGCGGCTGTTCTGCCGCAACGCCGCCAGCGTACCGACGCTGATGCCCACCAGCAGTGCCAGCAACATAGCCAGGCTACCGAGCTGCAGCGATACCGGAAAGCCTGCCGCAATCAGTTCGCTAACCGTGTAGTCCTTGTACTGGAAAGACGGCCCGAAATCGCCCCGGGCCAGGCCGCCGAGATACCGGCCGAACTGCATCCACAGGGGTTCATCGAGGTAATAGGTCTGATTCAGTCGCTCCTGGATTTCGGCCGGTATCTGCCTTTCCGTATCAAACGGGCCGCCGGGCGCTACGCGAATCAGCGCAAAGGACAGCGCCAGCAGTACCAGCAGCGTAGGGATGGCGGACAACAGGCGGCGCAGGGCAAACGACAACATGCGCCGATTCTGTCAGCCGGAAGTGCGAAAGTGAACTTCAACCGCCGGGGGCAGTCGAAAGCCGGCGCAAAGCTTGCGGTTCCGAAACAGTTTGCAGGGCCGCAGGCGTGCGACATAATTGCCGCCCCAAAACCGTCGAAACCCTTGCCAGACGGCGGCGCGGTGCGATCCGATTTGTGGCTCGGGTCACAAATCGCCGCAGGGATGCATGCTAGACTTCAACTTTCTATAATAACTAATTAACCCGAAAAGGGTTCTCAGGTTAATCCAATGGTAGACGACAGGGACTATCTTGCCGACGAAGGCAAGGGGCTGGGCGAGTTTATTGCCGGCCTGCGTCGGCGGAAAATGCTCGGCGCTCTGACTGCGGCAATTGTTTTCGTGGTCGGTGCCATTGTGACTGTTGTCTGGCCAACCAAATACACGTCCACGGCCGTGATCCTGATCGAGGAACCGGAAGTTCCCGAGCAGCTGGTGCAGACCACCGTAACGACATTCGCCGCACAGCAGATTCAGCTTATTAATCAGCGCGTAATGACCAGTTCCAATCTGGCGGGCATTATCGAGCAGTTCGACCTGTATCCCGAGAAACGCCGCTACCTGCCGACGCTATTACTGGTAGAGGACGTCCAGGAGCAGGTGCAGATGGATCTGGTCAATGTTGAACTGACTGATCCTGCATCGGGGCGCCCGGTGGTTGACACCATCGCCTTCACGGTGGGTTTCGAACACGACAATCCGGCTGTCGCACAGCAGGTAGCCAATGAACTGGTAAGCCTGTATCTGGAAGAGAACGTCCGCTCGCGCACGGTGCAAACCGCCGAGACCAGCGAGTTTCTCGGCGCTGAAGTTGAACGCCTCGATGCAGAAGTCAAAACACTCGAGGAACAACTGGCCGCCTTTAAAGAGGCCAACAAAGACAGCCTGCCCGAAATCGTGCAGCTGAAACTGCAGATTCTGCAGCGTACCGAAGACCAACTGCTCGACATCCGCCGCCAGCGACAATCCATAGAAGAAAGTCGCATCCTGCTGCGCGCACAACTGGCCCAGCTGGACAAGATGGCGCCGACCATCCTGCCCGACGGACAGGCGGTGCTATCTCCCGAGAGCCAGCTAAAGGCTCTGCAAACCCGTCTCGCCATGTATCAGGGTCAGTATGGTCAGGATCATCCTGACGTGGTGCGCACCAAGCGGGAGCTGGAAGCGCTGCGCGCCCAGACCGGGATCACGGCAGACCTGTCGGATACGACAGCGGCGTTGACAGCAGCCAGAGCAGATCTGGCCAGGGCGCAGGAAACTTACACTGCCGACCACCCCGAAGTGCAGCGCTTGCAGCGTCTTGTCGACAGCCTCCAAACCGAAGCGATTGCCGCGCGTGACACCGCCGATGCACTGGTGCGACCCGACAATCCCGCATACATTCAGATTGAAGCTCAGCTAAACCAGTTTGACGCCGACGAAGCTGCCTTGGCACAAACTGAACGGGAGCTGCGCAATCGCATTATTGAGATCGAATCGAATGCCTTGAAAGGGCCGCGTGTCGAACAGGAACTGCTGGCACTGCAGCGGCAATTGCAGACCGCAACGCAGCGCTACGTCGCGATGCGTGAAAGACAGTTCAGTGCCGAGATCGGTCAGGCACTGGAAAGCCAGAGCAAGGGCGAAAGGTTCGTGCTGGTTGAGCCGCCGCAACTGCCGCTGCAACCTTCCAGCCCCAACCGGCCTGCGATCCTGATCCTGCTGTTGCTGCTCGCGCCGGTGGTTGGCGTGGCAATGATTCAGGTAAAGGAAGCCACGGATGATTCTGTCTGGACGCCGCGAGATATTGAATTCGTGCAAGGCGCAGCACCGATAGCGTCCATACCCGTCATCATGAATGCGGCCGACATAGCGCAACGGCGCAAAGTCCGGTTGTTAACGTATGCCGGCATTCCCACAGCCATACTGTTGCTGGCTGTAACGGTACATTTCGCGGTTCGACCGCTGGATTTGCTCTGGTACACCGCGGTGCGCCAGCTCGGCCTGTAGAGAGGCAAGACGATGGAACACATTCGTAAAGCGCTGGAACAAGCCGAAAAGGATCGCGCCGAAGCCAAGTCCCCGCAGCGCCCCGCGGCAGCGCCGACGCCTGCAGCTGCTGGCCAGGCAGCGCACAACGAAGCCACGGCTCAGGTCAAATATCAGAGCACGAAAATTGTTGACGTGCCTGATGCGGTTTTTGAAAAGAATCGTTTAATCGCTGCGTTCTCCAATCACGAGCTCACAGACTCCTATCGGATGCTGCGCACGCGGGTACTGCAGCAAATGACCGCCAACCACTGGAATGTGCTGGCCCTGACGAGCCCGGCCACCGGTCATGGCAAGACGCTCACGGCTATTAATCTCGCCATCAGCCTGGCGCGGGAAGTCAATCATACGGTTCTGCTGGCAGACCTGGATTTGCGCAATCCCAGTATTCATGAATATTTCGAGTATCAGCCGGCAGTTGGCCTGAGCGATTACCTGCAGGACGACGTGCCCCTGTCAGAAGTTCTGTTCTCGCCCGGCATAGACCGACTGGTTGTACTGCCCGGCCGGGAAGCGATTGCCAATTCATCAGAAATGCTGAGCTCGCCCAAGATGGTCAACCTGATATCCGAGCTGAAAAACCGCTACCCGGATCGGCTGGTTATCTGCGATCTGCCGCCGATGCTGGCAACAGACGATGCGCTGACCTTTGCCCCTTTTATAGATGCCATGTTAATGGTTGCGGAGGCCGGCGGCACAAAGAGCGGCGACCTCGAGCAATCGCTGCGTATTCTTAAGAACGCGCCGCTGCTCGGCACCGTCCTAAACCGTGCCGAGTCCGGCTCCCGAGGCAAATCAACCCGCTACGGTCGCGACTGATTCGTCGCACTTCGTAACGCGAGCATCAGTGCCATGTACGAAGCTTTTTACGGACTGCAGGAAAAACCTTTTTCGATCCTGCCGGATCCGTCCTACCTGTATATGTCAGAGGGCCACAATCGGGCACTGGTGCTGCTTAAATACAGTTTGATCAGCGGCCAGGGGTTTACTGTACTGAGCGGCGAAATAGGCTCAGGCAAGACAACTCTGATCAACAAGCTCGTCAACAGTCTCGACAGTGAAGTACGCATCGGCGTGCTGTCATTCACGCAGTCCGGGTCAGACGATATTCTTGAATGGGTTGCCATGTCATTCGGTCTGGATTACACCGGCAAGACCGAAGCCGAGATTTACGAATCGTTTCTTGAATTTCTTATCAGCGAATATGCGGCTGGCCGGAAAGTCGTACTTATTGTTGATGAGGCACAGAATCTGGGCATGGCCGGACTGGAAAAGCTGCGCATGCTATCCAACGTTAACGCGCAGAAAGACTATCTCCTGCATATGATACTGGTCGGGCAGCCCGAACTGCGCAGCCTGATCAAAGCGCCGCAGCTAAAGCAGTTGTTGCAGAGAATCGCCGTAGCATTTCACCTCGAAGCTATGAACCCTCAGGAAACTCGTCAGTACATCCTGTATCGGTTAGAGCAGGCCGGCGGCGACCCGTCAATTTTTAGCGATCAGGCACTCAAACTGCTGGTCACCGCAAGCCGCGGCGTGCCGCGCGTGGTCAATTCACTTTGCGATCTGGCACTGGTTTACGGGTATTCGGCGGAACGCAAACCCGTCGATGTGCGAATCGCGCGCAACGTTCTGGAAGATCGCGGCAAGATGGGCCTGTGGAGCTATTCAGCCGCCGGCGACAAGATCGGCGCTTGAGGGATTCAACCGCGCGGCGCGCGATTTTTCATGTTGCACCGGGTTCCGGCATGACCATCCTCTACAGACCATGCTCCTGGGCCTGCATATTTTTTTCCTGGGTTTTTTTGCCCATGCCCGGTACCGCGGGTTCAGCCCCTACTGAGGTGCCAGTCACCAGTGCATCGTGGAAAGAGGCTCCCAACTATGCAATAAATCGCGCAACAGATTCATCGATACTTACTGATGGCAAAGTCTCGCGTGACCCAATCTGGGTTCGCTCCGGAACAGCCGTATGGGTTCGCCAGACGCCAGTATCGCTTTCCTTGCGGCTTGCAGCAGCACTCGATCCGAACCTTGACTACTCCCTGCAACTGCATCTGGGCGAAGAATTTCGCTCCGGCGTCAAACCATTGCGCCGGGTCGACTTGTATTGCATGGACAGCAGCAACA
This sequence comes from Gammaproteobacteria bacterium, assembly GCA_030429685.1. Classification (GTDB taxonomy): domain Bacteria; phylum Pseudomonadota; class Gammaproteobacteria; order Steroidobacterales. Next base: position 383 of record JAUIEY010000063.1, on the reverse strand, counting down.
AGACAAGCATGCATGCGGGCGCAATCGATACCGTCACTGAAGCACAACTCGAGGAGGCAGCCGGGTGGATCGACATCTTTTTCAGTGGTTGCCATAGCGATTCGGTCGATGTGATTCTGCATGCCAACGGCCGCTTCCTTGCGATGGACGAAATCAAAGTGCTGGGAGCAGTTGCTGCTCCAGTGGTTAGCTCTGCTGGCGAAATTATTACGGCACAGACAGATACCCGGGTAGACAGTATTCGCCGACTGCAAAGCTCGATGCTGGCAAAAAGGCGCAGTCTGTTCGAAAACGCGCTGGCTGAAGGAAATATTCGAGGCAGTGACGCCTGGTTTGCGCCTCCCTGGGACCGGCTGGATCTGTCAGATGGCATTACGCGCAGG
>JAUIEY010000287.1 GCA_030429685.1 Gammaproteobacteria bacterium | reverse complement strand
CGCGGTCCAGCAGACCACCTTCGCCGGCAACAATTCCTGTACCGCGTTGGCGGCGAAGGTGGTCTGCTGGACCGCGCCCGTGTCGAAGGCGGCATGCTCGGCACACTCGACACCAAATATGCGCCGGGTGAAATCACGCTGGGTGTGGCCAACCGGTCTGATGTGGTGTTCCGGGTGCCGGATGATGCCAGGCCCGGCGACGTGCTGACGCTATGGACGCTGGATTTTCAGCACTACGGTACGGCGCAGTATCCGCACGGCTATGCACCCGTGCCCACCGTGCCGGTGGCGCATTTCCGGGTAACCGAGGCGCCGGCGGAAAATTTTGTTATAGCGGCAGACACGCCATTGCGTGCGCATCCCCGGGTTGCTGCTGAAGTCGAATCACTGCGCGATCGTCCGCTGCAGGGATTGCTGGATCCGGCTGAACTGGGCGGCGACCTGCCCGGCATCGACAATCCCGAGTTCCTGCTGACAATCGTGGGGCTGCGGGAATCCATTGACGGTATCCACGGCACGCAACTGGAAGGCGGCGGCAAGGACTATCGCGAGATTCCCCACCTGTTTACCAGCCGCTATGCGCGCCTTGGCGACACTCTGGAGCTGTCGTTTCGCAACGGCACCCAGATGCACCATCCCATGCATCTGCATGGCTTTTCCTATCAGCCGCTGCGACTGGAGGACCTGGACGGCAATACCGTGTATGAATTTGACTACAACGAATTCATCGACACCTATGACGTGCCGGCCGTCCACCGGCTGGTGATGCGCGTGCACCTGGAAGACCGGCCGCAATTTGTAAGTGGTGAGCCGGGCGGCGGTGCCGGCCGCTGGCTGGTGCATTGCCATATCTTTAACCATTCCGGGCTGGGCATGATCGCGGAACTGGTAGTAATTGACCCGCAAAACCTGCCCGCCGCGGCAGCTGACTGAGCAAGCCTGTGCGTATAGACGTTATTCTGGAATCCAACAATTCGCCGGAGCGTATAGCGGAGCTGGCCAAACTTGCCGAAGACTGTGGTCTGGGCGGCATCTGGATATCCGGCATGCTCGATGGCCGGGATCCTTTTGCGGTGTTTGTCAAAGCGGCGCTGGCGACGCAGAAAATCAAAATGGGGCCGATCGCTGTCAGTTCCTACGAACTGCATCCCCTGATGATGGCCAAGTCTTTGCTGACCTTGAACGAATACTCCAACGGCAGGGCGCAAATGACAGTTGGAGGCGGTGGCGGCACCGCCACGGCGATGAACATGAAATTTGATCGTCGCGTCCGGCGCATGCGTGAAGCTATTGAGATTCTTGAGCTGGCAGCCAAAGGCGAGCGCCTTAACTACGCCGGCGATGTATTCCAGATCAAAAACTACAATCCGTTCTGGGCAAGGAGCACACCGCCGCGAATCTATGCCAGCGCGAATCGTGAACAAATGTTGCGCATGGCCGCCAAAACAGCGCAGCGACTGATGCTGAGTGACAAGATTGTGCAACAGGTTAGCGAGGCCAAAACGCTGATCAGTGCCGAGCGCAGTGCCGCGGGGCTGCCGCCAGAGCCCTACGGTATGAACAATTTCTGGGCCTGGCACGTCAAGCCCACCCGCGACGAGGCGATGCGCGAAGCTCGCATCTGGCTGGCGCTGCGCGGGGTACTGCTGCGGCCTAATCATGAATATTTTATGAGTCCGGAAGACTGCGATATTGTTGATGCCAACCGGCAGGCATTTTTTACGGCCCTGGCGAAGAAAACCCACCACATTGAGGGTG
>JAUIEY010000062.1 GCA_030429685.1 Gammaproteobacteria bacterium | reverse complement strand
GTCTTCCGGGCTGGCCCACTCAGCAAAGACACCCAGCCGATCGCGGGTAACGTTGTTGAAATTTTCCAGAAAGAACATTGCATTGTTGGGGTTGGAAATATTGGAGTTGTGCTCGGCAAACTCGCCGTCCAGTCCAACCGCCAGTTCACCCGCGCCTATTTCGAATGCGCCCTTAAGATCAAAAGATAAGGCCTCACCATCGGCGAGATTCTCGCGGAACATGGACGGCATCATGGGATCGGCACGCAGACTGTAGTTGTCCATCAGGTGCTCGACTTCGTTGTAATGGAGCTTGGCATCCACCTTGATGTCGCCAAGCACTCCGGCGTAAGCCAGACTACCGATGTCCGCATCAATATAAATAATATCCATGGGCAGTGCCGGTGTGCCGGCGTTGTCGGTTTCATTGCGCATGTAGTCGAAGCTCAGCGTATGGTCGCCGGAGGTGAAGCCGTAACCCAGCCCGGCCGCCTTGCGATCGTATTCGGTCGGCGTGATATCGCCGCCGTCGAACTCGGTGTCGTCACCGTCCTCGATAACGCCCAGCACATGCATGCGGTGCGTGTCATTGGCAGCACCAATCACGGTACCGATGGCAAAACCGCTGTCGACCGTCTGGGCCGACGCATTGAGCACACCCTGCAGCTTGAGATCGGATCCTGTCGAGAATTCGCTCTTGTAGCTTTCCGCTTCGACAAATCCGCCGATGGACTCGGGACCGACACTGACTGGCGCGACACCGCGCTGTATACGCACCGATTTAACCAGCGGCATTGGCGCATAGTGCAGCGGCGCATCCATCCAGTTCGGGCCGCCACTGACAACGCTGACGCCGTTGACCTTGGTCTTAAGCCGATAGCCGAACATGCCGCGGTACTGGCCGATACCAGTAATCGGACCGTTAAAATTCAAATTGCCACCGGGGCTGCGTTTCAGCAGTTCGCCGGTAGATGGCTGGGTCACGGGCGATTCGACCGGTACCAGTAACACGCGTTCTTTTTCGTCGGTCTTGCCGATAACCAGAATGTTGGGAATCTGGTCGTCCGCATGCAGTGGTGCGCAAAGCGCGCCGCCAAGCAGTCCGGCCAGCAAAAATTTAGTGTACTTACGCACGGTAAGCTGAGTATTCATTGCAATATCTCCAGGAGCGCGCAGCATTGGCTGCACATGCTCAATCAAACAAACGAAACGATTGATTTCAGGAGATAGCGGGCGGTCCGCGCACCGATGCGGCGGATCGATAGGCTTTCCGAACCGGCAAAGAATCCGGTGACGGCGCGAGCGCCGACCGGAATTGCAGCGGAATCAAAGTCAGGGTGCCGGCCGATAACAACGGCCCTGCAGCCAGCGCAAAACCACAGGCACCTTCATCGCCGAACTGCGTATCGGCAACGTTTGCCTGCTCCAGTACCGAGAGGTGATGGGCGTCATCCGGAAAGCCGGGCATCGCGCCCTGGCCGGGACACAGAACCACGGTCAGTCCGCCGTGGCTCGCCGGATGCAGCATGAACCCGGCAGGAATCAGCGCATTCAGCAGCAAGGCGAGCGCCGCCAGCTGCAGAATCAGACGTTGTGTGTGTTTGCGGCCTCCCGACATGCCAAAAATTCTAGCAAAAGTAGGCAGATACCCCTATCTCGATTCGCTATGGACGCGGGTTCAGGGTTAGCCGTTACAGCACTGCCGCATCCCTTGCCCGGCAAGGCCTGACGCCGCACCATAGCGGCCTGGAGGCACTTATGGCACAACCCACAAATACCGCCCGCGACCGCGCAGGCGAGGCCCTTTTTAGCCGCCGGCCGCGGCCGCTGACATCACTGCCGGCTCTTGCCGAGCGTGGCCTGGTCGGCGCCGACAACCTTACCGAACTCGACTCGGTAACGCGGCAGTTCAGCGTTGCAGTCACTGCTGATCTGGCCGCGCTGATAGATCCGCACGATCCACAGGACCCGATCGCTCTGCAGTTTATTCCCGACCCGCGCGAACTGGAGCAGCATGCGCTGGATATTTCGGATCCCATCGGCGACGCAACACATTCACCGGTCACCGGCATAGTGCATCGCTATCCGGATCGCGTTTTGCTGCTGCCCGTGCGGGTCTGCGCGGTCTACTGCCGCTTTTGTTTTCGCCGCGAGACCGTGGGACCCAACGAAGCAGCCGGGCTGACGCGCGCGGAACTGTCTGCGGCACTGGACTACATACGCCGGCATGAGGAAATCTGGGAAGTCATCCTTTCCGGCGGCGACCCGCTGCTGCTGTCGCCGCGACGCCTGCAGGACATCATGGCGGCTCTGGACGAAATTGATCATGTGCGCGTGGTACGTATCCATACGCGTCTGCCGGTTGCCGACCCGGGACGCGTAAGCCAGTCACTGATCAATAGCCTCGCATCAGAAAAAACGGTCTACCTGTTGCTGCACACCAATCATCCACGTGAACTTACCCCGGAGGTTCTGGCCAGCTGCGCCCGCCTCGCTGCCGCCGGTATTACCCTGCTCAGTCAGACGGTACTGCTAAAAGGGGTCAATGACGATGCGAGAACGCTGGAAGTTTTATTCCGCAAGTTAGTGGAGCATCAAATCAAGCCTTATTATCTGCATCACTGCGACCGCGCACCCGGCACTGCGCATTTCCGCACCACCCTGGCCGAAGGACAGGCCATCATGCGGCAGTTGCGCGGCCGCCTGTCCGGGCTCTGCCTGCCCGAGTATGTGCTGGACATCCCGGGCGGTAATGGCAAGGTGCCGGTCGGGCCCGAATGGCTGGATAGCTCGGGAGCCGTGCTCGACTATCTTGGTGCCCGACACACCTATCCGGAATAATCCGGGCATTACGTCAGGTAGCTTTGCATTGTCACAGGCTTGGCGGCAAACTGCGCTGCAAGTCACCACAGCGGCCATATCCAAGCCATGAGCGAACCCGAGAACAGCTACATTCTGACTATCACCTGTCCGGACACGGTTGGCATCGTTGCTGCCGTAACCGGTTATCTGCGTGATCAGAATTTTTTTGTTGAAGAATCCGCGCATTTCGGGGACCGCGACACGGGTATGTTTTTTTCGCGCACCCGGTTTTCACTCAACGGCGGCAGCTGGTCAGAGGACGTTTTTCGGCAGGGCTTCAAGCGCATCAGCGAAAAGTTTGCCATGGACTGGGACGTGCATGATGCCAAGAGAAAACCGCGAGTCGTCGTCATGGTGTCCAGGCATGATCACTGCCTGAACGACCTGCTGTACCGTTACCGCACCGGCTCCCTGAACATGGAAATTCCCGCCATTGTTTCCAATCATGATGATTTGCGGTCGCTGGCCGAATGGCATGACATCCCTTTTCATCATGTGCCGGTCAGCGCCGACACCAAGCCTGCCGCTGAAGACAGGCTGCTGGAAATCCTGGCAGAATCGCGCGCCGATTTACTGGTGCTGGCGCGCTACATGCAGATCCTTTCCGACAAGCTCTGCAATCAACTGAGCGGGCAGGCTATTAACATTCACCACTCTTTTCTGCCCGGATTTAAGGGCGCCCGGCCCTATCACAAGGCGCATGAGCGTGGCGTCAAACTCATCGGTGCCACCGCACACTACGTGAACTGCGATCTGGATGAAGGCCCGATCATTGAACAGATGGTGGAACGTGTGGATCACACCTACACACCGGCGGACCTTGCTGCCGTGGGCCGCGACGCAGAAGCCATCACGCTGGCGCGCGCGGTTAAATACCACATTGAACACCGCGTGTTTCTGAACGGCACCCGCACGGTGGTATTCCGCTAAGTTTCAGGCCGACTTGCGCCCCTGAATCACCGGCAACAGGTGCTCGCGAGCCTCACGCAACGTCGCCTCGGTGGTTTCCCAGTCCATGCAGGCATCAGTCACTGACACACCATATTGCATCTGCGACCGGTCTTCCGTGATTTTCTGATTGCCGGCATGCAGATTGCTTTCCAGCATGAAACCGATAATTGATCGGTTGCCGTTGACTATCTGATCCACGCAATCCCTCGCCACCAGCGGCTGCAGGTTATGATCCTTGTTGGAGTTTGCATGGCTGCAATCAACCACGATTCGTTGCGGCAAGCCGGCACGCTCCAGTTCCTGTTCACACAACGCGATACTTACCGAATCGTAATTCGGCCGCCCACCGCCGCCGCGTAAAACCACGTGGCCATGGGCGTTACCGCGAGTCTGAAAAACAGCAATCCGGCCGTCCTGATTGATGCCCAGAAAATGATGCGGTTGCTGCGCCGATTGCAGCGCGTTGATGGCAACATCCAGCGACCCGTCGGTGCCATTCTTGAAGCCAACCGGCGTTGACAAACCACTGGCCATTTCGCGATGGGTCTGCGATTCGGTGGTGCGTGCCCCGATTGCTGTCCAGGAAATCAGCTCCCCCAGATATTGCGGCATGATCGGATCCAGCGCCTCAGTCGCCGTAGGCAAACCCATGGCCGCCAGTTTCAGTAGCAACTCGCGAGCCATGTAAATACCCCGCTCCACATGGAATGAGTCGTCCATGTCGGGATCATTAATGAGCCCTTTCCAGCCGACCGTGGTGCGCGGCTTTTCGAAATAGACCCGCATTACAACAACGATGGAATCAGCAACTTCGTCGGCCAGAGTTTTGAGCCGACTGGCATATTCCAGCGCCGCATCAATATCATGGATAGAGCACGGGCCAACCACCGCAAACAGGCGCGGATCCCGACCATCATGAATGTCTTTCATGAGCTGCCGGTTGGCGAGCACGGATTTCTCAATGGCTTGATCCATCGGCAGTGCTGCCTTCACTTCTGCGGGTGTGGGCAGATCTGTCTTGGAGAGCACGTTTATGTTGTATACCTGACTATCCATCTCTCTAACTTCCTCCGTACCCCGGTCCGGGGCACGGGCATGAGCCTCAGGCTCAGGTGTTTTTCGGGCTGCGAATGATACCAGCTTCAACCACAGCATCCATGCATCCGGCCGCAATCCTCAAAATCAGGGCCTCCGGCTATTACTTAATCAGCCCCGCTGACGTAGAATTTCGTGCCCCGAAACCCCTTAGACCAGCCCATCGGAATCACTAGCAGAGTCACTCGCCGTGCCAGCCGCCAAGAAATTTCGTGCCCGCCAGATGCTGGGCAAATACCGGATCGAAAAACGCCTGGCCAGTGGCCCGCGAGCAGATGTCTACAAAGCCTATGACACCATCCATGGCATCAGAGTTGCGCTGAAAATCGCCAATCCGGAAATTATCGAAGACGGCTTTCTGGATGAATTTCGGCATGAAGCCAGGCTGTCATCGAAAATGGAGCACCCGAATATTTTGCCGGTGCAAAATGCCAGCTTTATCGATGACTACTTTGTAATCGCCATGCGCCTCGGCCAGGAGACGCTTGCCGACCGTATGACCCGACGCATGTCCTCTGAAACAGCGCTGAGTTTTGCCAAGCAGGCACTGGCTGGTGTTGCGCATGCACATGCCAACAAAATCATTCACTGCGACGTAAAACCGGAAAACTTCATTATCTTTCCCGGCAATCAGCTGCGGCTGACCGATTTCGGTTTTTCCAAAGTCGCGCTGCGCACGATTAAAGCGTCAGGATCCGGCACGCTGGGTTACCTGGCTCCTGAACAGGCATTGGGCCGGCCCATGTTTCAGTCCGATGTTTTTGCTCTGGGCCTGGTGATTTACGAACTGTTTGCCAAAGAACTGCCGGAATACCCTTACGATTGGCCATTACCCGGTTATCACCGGATTCGTAGTAAGCTGCGACGCAAGACTATTGCCTGGCTGAGAAAGTCGCTGGAATTTCGGCATCAGGACCGCTATCGCAATGCGGTCTCAATGGAACGCGAGTTCAGGAAAATCCGACCCAAGCTGCTATAGAGTGACGAGCGAAGCGCAACCCGCGGTGAGTGATCAGGGCGTTCTTAAAAAGACCCGGCTCTACGGCGGCCATTTTGACGCGGACACCAAACTTGTTTTGCACAGCTTCGGCTCGCCGACCGGCGACATCGCCGCCGGGCTGGCGATCTCGCCCGACAAATCAGGCCCGGTCGAAGACGCTGTTGCCCTGGCACCATTGTGCGACAGCGGGCTGGCCCTCATGGTGGCAGACGGCGTAGGCGGTCTGCCGACGGGCTGGAAAGCCTCCGGCATTACGCTGGAAGCAGTATGTGCAGCATTGAAGAATGCAAAAAACGATGATGCGCTGCTGCGCAACGCCATTCTTGACGGCATAGATAATGCCAATCGCGCGCTGCGCGAATTGGGCACCGGCACGTCTACTACGCTGGTGGTCGCAGAGATACGCGATCAGCAGGTTCGCACTTTTCATATCGGTGATTCATCCGCCTGGCTTTGCGGCCAGCGCGGCCTGGTGAAACTTCAGACCACACCGCATTCGCCGCTGGGCTTCGCGTTGCAGGCAGGCTTTGTGGACGAAAAAGAGGCCCTGCACCACGAAGACCTCAATCTGATATCCAATGTTGTCGGTAGCGCGGATATGCGTATCGAAATCGGCTCGCGTGTGCCACTGGCACCTAAAGACACATTACTGATTGCCAGTGACGGCCTGTTCGACAACGTACTGGAAAGCGAGATCGTGGAAATCATTCGTACCGGCAGCGTTGCCGATAACCTGCGTGAATTATGGGAACTCACGGCCAAGCGTATGGCCGGCGCCCACAAAGGCAAGCCCAGCAAACCTGATGATTTCAGCGCCATACTGCTGCGCCCTGCCGCCAACGGCACTCCGAACAGCGGTTAGGCTGAACATCGTCTGCCCGGCGCACTTGTGGCATCCGGCCGCCTGAGTAGAATGGCCGTTCTTTAGCGACAAGTCACTTCTGAATTCCGGAGAACGAGAATGACACAGGAATCCACTATCCAGCCTTTTGCGCCCGGCGACATTCTCGTGGGCTGTACCCTGCTTAACAATCCTGATGATGATCACGCCGGTGACGGTCGCATCGTGCAATTCGACAGCGACCTGAATGAAAAAGGTACTTTGTGGCTGACCGGCACAACGCATTTGATCACCGGGCTAAAGTTCGCTCCGGACAACACCTTGTGGGCTTTTGACAGTGCTTCTTACTCGGTGCTGAATATCAGCCCGGAAGGCAAGCAACTGGCCAACCCGGCATTTCCCCAGCGCTCGTTCTCCAATGTCGTGTTTCTCGACGACGGCACCGTGCTGGTTGGCGAGCATCTGGTGGGTGCGGAAATTCGCCTGCCGCCTGATCGACCGCTGGGAACAACATTGCCGTTCATGCCGGGTACCGAGCGATTCGGCGACGGCCATGTGTTTCGCTGCCAGCCCGACGGTGAAGTAATCCGGGAATATGCCACCAAAGCGCACGGCGGCATGCCGGCCTTCCTGGGCATCAATAACACTTGTATGGCGCCCGACGGCAAAACCCTGCAATACCTGTCGGAACTCAGTGACGGCGTTTACCAGTATGACATCGAGGCAGACAAGCAGCTCGACAACCTGGTGACCTACCCGGCGGACAGCGGTGAAATGGCTATGAGCCTGAATCGTATGCCTGACGGCCGGCTACTGCATATCCGCGCTAATTTCCGCGTCGGCTTCTTTCTTGATTTGCTCAATGAAGACGGCAGCCGCGCCAAAGAATTCGCGCTGCCGGGACCCGGCTGGGCCTGCCTCGGCAACCCCGCAGCCGGTTCCGACTATGCGCTGCTGGGCAACTTCTTCACCGGCGCGGTCGCCAAGTTCGACCTGGACAGCGGTGCGGTCATAGCGCAGGCCGAGACCGGTGTGGAGCGATCCCTGGCCGGCATCGCGCAGTTCCCCGGCTAGCTACCAGGGAACCACGTCACCGGTGTAATCAAAAAACGTACCGGTGTTCGCCAGCGAAAATCGGTCTATGTTGCGGATCATGTCTTCGGTCGCCTTCTCCGGCGTCTGAATATCTTTGATCTGTTTGCGGAAAGGCTCCGGAATAAAATCCGTAGCGGTGGCGCCCGGCGTGACCAGACCGACGATAACTTTCCTGCGTTGCACCTGGTAGGCCAGGTTGACCATGCACATATTTACCGCTGACTTGCTGCAACGATACCAGTACAGCATCGGCGAAGTGACGCTTGCAATGGAGCCCTGACTGCTTGAGACCGTCACCATTTTTTTCAGGTTGCTGTTTTGTACGTGTTTGCGAAACGCCTCGCACATTTTCATGGGGCCTTTCACATTCACGTCCATAACCTGATCAAATGTGTCGTAGTCCATCTTGCCAAAGAGCTGGTTCTGTATGCCGCCGCCAATACCGGCGTTGTTCAGCAGCAGGTCGATCGGGGTGTCGGCGTATTTCGCTGCCAGCGCATCAATTGCGGCATGATCGGTTACATCCAGCTTTTCGACCACGATGTCGCTGTATTCAGACGCCAGTGCATTGAGTTCATCTGCCTGATCGGGCTTGCGCGCCGTAGCAATAAGTTTTGCTCCGCGCATTGCATACTGGCGGGTAAATTCCAGCCCCAAGCCCCGGTTGGCTCCGGTTACCAGAATCCGGGCACCGGCGCCGACGGCTCTGGCAATTTTGTCTTCGTCACTGAGCGGCATTTTCGACGACACATGACCGCCCGCCATTGCCGGGCCCGCACCCAGCATGCCTGCCGCAAGGCCGGCTGCGCCGGCCAACAGATTACGCCGATCAATGCTGTACTCCGGCGAAGGATCAAGAAGATCCTGTTTATGATCGTCAGTTGGATTGCTCATTTGTTGCTCCGTCAAAATAGTCGGTCAGTAGCGCCGCTTGCGCCGTAATGTCTTCCGGTAATTCTGTGTAGGCGGCGCCCGTCAGCCTGGCAGCGTTTTCCGTATGCGGCCGGTTCGGATCCGATGGTGCCGCAGCCAGCAGAAGGCTTGCCCGCATTTGCCTCAGGGTGCCGACCAGCGGATAGGCGAACAGCTCCTGCGCGGCGACTGGCAGAACCGCGGAACTTTTCAGCAGCGCAAGCGTGCGCGTGTGCACGGTTGCCGGCTCCACATGCGGCTCGCCTTCGGTTGCGGCCGCGTCGGTTTGCTCGTACCAAGGCCAGAATAAACTCTGATTGCGCGCCACTTGCCAGTATTCCAGCAAATGTCCGCCATGCCATTGTGGTTCGATGCGCGGGGCAAAATTAGCAGCCAGCTCCCTGACCTGGCCGGCTTCCAGGCATTGCACGCCGCTGAGCGCAAGTTTGCGAAAGCGTTGCGGCTGCCGGCAAGCAACATCGGCCAGCACGGTAGCGCCGCCCCACTGCCCCCAGGCATCAACCCGTTCCATTTGCAGTTTGTCGAGCACAGCCACTATGGCTGCCGCGCAGGCATCCAGGAAGCCTGCGTTGTCAGGCAGCTTATCGGTTTCGCCGTGACCGGGCAGATCAATCGCCACTACCGGCCGGCTGCTCCTGAATGCCTGCAGCCAGGGCTCCACCGTCTCGCATGACCCGCCCGCTCCGTGAACTATCAACACAGGCGTACCCTGTGGCTCCATGTCGGCTCTGACCCGGATATAGCCATGGGGGTACTGCACCGTAAAATTCCACGCACAG
>JAUIEY010000061.1 GCA_030429685.1 Gammaproteobacteria bacterium | reverse complement strand
CCGGGCCTGAATGCCAGTGAATGGGTAACGTTGGTGTTGTTTGTGCTGTTTATGGCATACACGGAAGGTTATCGCGGCTTTCAGCTCAGTTTTTCGCCGCGTACTGCGGCGCGTGCCTATTACCTGTATCGCCATCCTGACTGGCTGGCCGGATTGCTGGCACCGCTGTTTTGCATGGGGTTTTTTCGTGCCACGCGGCGACCATTGCTGGTCGCCTGGGTTGGCACCGTGCTTATTGTGTCAATCATTCTCTGGTTGCGTACTGTCGCGCAGCCCTGGCGCGGCATAGTCGATGCCGGCGTGGTGGTGGGGTTGAGCTGGGGCCTGACGACCTTTCTCTGGAATGTCCGGCAGGCTTTTCGCAACGGCGACTATCCGGTTGATCCCGAGTTGCCTGACGGATCCCGCTAGCGGAAGCTGCCGCTACGCACGGGGTTATAATTGCACCGATGTTTTCGCATATTGACAAGCAGAATCAGCCCACCATGGTGGACGTATCCGGCAAAGCGGCAACGGCCCGGACAGCGCACGCGTCAGCGCGCATCCGGCTGCCGGCCGCAGTACGTGACGCCATTGACGGAGATGACATCCAGACCAAAAAAGGTCCGGTGTTTCAGACCGCGATCATTGCCGGCACCATGGCCGCGAAGCGCACCCACGAATTGATTCCGTTTTGCCATCCTCTGGGGCTGGAGTCCTGCAAAATCAGCATTGAACTGGACGGTGACGCAGCGGTCATTGATTGCCGCGTCCGGGTGCATCACAAGACCGGTGTAGAGATGGAGGCGCTGACCGGGGCCAGTGTCGCTGCGCTGACGATCTACGATATGTGTAAAGCACTGTCGCACGATATGGTGATCGGTGAAGTGCGGCTGCAATCCAAAACCGGTGGCAAGAGCGATTACCGCGCCTGAGCTTAAGGGGTTGGTGCTGACCGGCGGCGACAGCCGTCGCATGGGGTCTGACAAGGCCGCCTTGCTGTACGGGCACAGTACGCTGCTGGACCGGGCAGCGCGGGCGCTGCAGCCTGTTGTCAGCGAGGTGTTCGTGTCGGCGCGCGCAGAACAGCGAGGTGCGGCAGGACGTAGTCACTACCCTCTGATAGCGGACAGCATTCCGGTCAGGGGACCGGCAGCCGGCATACTGTCGGCTCACTGTCACGATCCCGGTGCTGCGTGGCTGGTGCTGGCGTGTGACCTGCCCCTGGTAAGCAGCGACCTGCTGCACCAGCTGGTGGCAGAACGGGATACGGATCTGGCCGCCACGGCCTGGCTGGCTGAATCCGCCGAACAGGCCGAACCGTTGTGTGCGGTCTACGAACCCGCTACGCTTGCGGCCTTTCTGCGTGCCGTGAAAGCTGGCGGCAAGCCGAGTCCGCAGCAGTGGCTCGACGGACAGCGTGTGAAACTGCTGCCGCGACCGTCGGGCAGGGTGCTGGCGGGAGCCAATACGCCGGCAGAACTCGCCGGTTTGCAGGGCGAAATCCAGAGCCGATTGACTGAAAGGAAGCAGGATGAGTGACAACAACAAACCATCGCGCGAAGCCGCGGAAGAGGCTGTCCGGGTATTGCTGGGCTGGATCGGTGAAGACCCGGACCGTGCCGGACTCAAGCGCACGCCGGCGCGCGTACTGAATTCCTTTGCCGACTGGTATTCCGGCTATGGTGTCGATGCAGCCGAAATTCTCGGCAGCAGTTTTCCGGATGCGGGCGGCTACAAGGGCATGGTTGCGCTTACGGATATCGATTTTGAGTCGCACTGCGAGCACCATATGGCGCCATTTATCGGTAAGGCGCACGTCGCCTATATGCCGGCGGACCGGGTAGTCGGCGTGAGCAAGATCGTACGTGTGGTCAATGTTTTCGCCAAACGCTTGCAGGTGCAGGAAAAACTTACCCGGCAAATTGCCGAAACCATTAACAATGAATTGCACCCGCGCGGCGTTGCCGTTGTGCTTGAGGCACAGCATGAATGCATGACTACGCGGGGCGTCTACAAAAAAGACATTAAAATGGTCAGCAGCACCATGCTCGGATGTTTTGACGATGACGCGGAGTTGCGTCAGGAATTTTTGAACCGGATCGGCGCATGACCGGCGCTGCAATCTGACAGGAAAGCCGGATGCCGCACGTTATTAACACTCTGGAGGATGCCAAGGCGCTGGAAGGACAGGAGCTTGGCGTTTCCGACTGGATCGTTATCGACCAGGAACGCATCAACAAATTTGCCGATGCAACGGACGATCATCAGTGGATTCATACCGACCCCGAAAGAGCGGCGCGCGAGTTTCCGCTGGGCACCACCTGTGCACACGGCTATCTGACGATTTCGCTGATACCGGCGCTTATCGAAGGCATGGTGGAATTCCCCGGGCTCGAACGGCTGATCAACTACGGTATCAACAAAGCCCGCTTCCGCTCCATGGTGCCGTCCGGTTCCAAAGTGCGGATGCGCGGCACACTGGTTTCAGCGCGCAAGCGCGCCGGCGCTCTGCACACCGTCTTGCATTGCGATATTGAAATGGAAGGGCAGGCGAAACCTGTCGCCAGCGCCGAAATCATCGTGATGTATTTTCTGAAAGACCTTTAGGGTTCCGCCGCGGCTTGCAGCCGTTCCGCAAACTCTCTGATGCGCTCGGCGTTGACGCCCATGTCACCCATGCCGATGCGCGATTTTGACCGCACATCCACAATGGTCTTGGCGCTGCGGGCCCGGATCCGAATGACCACGTCATCCTTGAAGCCCACGAACGGCGTGGTTGCTGTGGCTTCAATACGCCCGCTGTCCAGATCGCTGGCAACCACTTCCCAGCCCATGTCATCCGCCACCTGCAGGGCGATGTTAAACACGAAGCTGCGCGGATCAACCAGCTCAATCGGCTGGATATCTGGATAGGCTTCTTTTTGCTGAGCCGCGGTTTCCGGTCCCGAATATTCCACCGGGTTGTCATTGGGGCCGCGCAGTTTGGCGACTTCGACAAAGGCCGGCGGATCGTCAGTGTCGGTGGAGATGTCGTGTATGGGAGCCTTACCGGCACCGCCCATCAGCATGACGATGTTAGCGAGGGCGCCCAGGCCCGCCACTACACCCAGCCAGGCAAAAATCGGCGAACTGCCGCCGCCACTGCCACTGCTGCGGATCAGGCCGATGCCACCGCAAATTGCGGCAACAATAAACAGTAACATGCCGATGGTTATCAGCAGCATCGCCTGCATGGGAGACAAGCCCAGGCTCGGGATGATCAGTCCGACGATCAGCGCTGCGGCACCGACAACAAATAACCATTTTGCCCAGCTGCAGGCTTTGCCGCCGCGACCGGCGGTGCGGGAATCTTCGCTCATCAGCATTTCCTCCTGTTGGCCGCAAACGGTAGCATAGGTTAACCAGGAGGTGTCACAGCAATGGATCCGGTACTCGCCGACCTGCTGCAGCTGTTGGAGCTGGAGCGTATTGAGCAGAATATTTACCGCGGCGAAAGCCGCGATATAGGTACGCCACAGGTGTTTGGCGGGCAGGTGCTGGGGCAGGCCCTGCATGCTGCGGCACAGACCGTGGATGGACGGATTTGCCATTCACTGCATGCGTATTTTCTGCGCCGCGGTGATGTCGAGGCGCCGATTGTCTACGAGGTGGATCGCGCGCGCGACGGCGGCAGTTTCAGCAGCCGCCGCGTGGTGGCCATCCAGCATGGCCAGCCCATTTTCAACATGGCTGCATCGTTTCAGGCGCCGGAGCAGGGTATAGAGCATCAGGCCGCAATGCCGGATATACCGGGCCCGGAAGGCCTGGCGGATCGCAGTGAGGTCGGTGAGGCCATGCTGGCCCAGGTGCATGAAAAAATGCGCCGCTACCTGACGCGCAAACGGCCGTTCATGGTGCGACCATTGCGCGCGCCGGATTACACCAACCCGAAAAAACTCGAGCCGGTCAAGCATGTCTGGATCAAAGCCAAGGACAAACTACCGGACAACCCGGCTTTGCATCAGGCCCTGATGGCATATGTGTCGGACTATGAGTTACTGGGTACCGCTACCCTGCCGCATGCGGTGAGTTTTGTGGACGGCAGCGTGCAAATGGCCAGTCTCGATCATGCCATGTGGTTTCATCACGAATTTCGCGTTGACGAGTGGCTGCTGTTCGCCTTTGACAGTCCCAGCGCCTCCGGCGGCCGGGGGCTGGCGCGGGCCACCGTGTTTACCCAGGACGGCAAACTGGTGGCGTCAACGGCCCAGGAAGGGCTGATTCGTCTGCGCAGCTAGCGCGGCTGGAGTTCGAGCAAATAACGCTGACCGCGTTGGATGTAGCGCTCGGCATTGGCGCGCATGCGCGCAAAGTCAGTTTCATTCAGTTCACGCATGACTTTGCCGGGCGTGCCCACGATTAACACGCCGTCAGGAAATTCTTTGCCTTCGGTAATCAGTGTATGCGCGCCGACGATGCAGTTCTTGCCTATGCGTGAGCCGTTCAGCAATGTTGCGCCGATGCCCACCAGGCTACCGTCACCCACATCACAGCCGTGCAGCATAGCCATGTGGCCGACCGTGACATAATCGCCCAGCGTGCAGGGATTGTCAGGGTCGGTATGCATCACGGTGCCATCCTGTACATTGGAACCGCGGCCTACGGTAATGCGTTCAATGTCGCCGCGCAGGACGGCGCCAAACCAGACACTCGACTCGGGCTTCAGGCAGACATCGCCGATGATCGTGGCGCTGGGCGCTACATAAACATCCCCGGCAATGTCGGCTGTCTGCTCGCCCAGGTTGTAAATCATGCTCAGGCTTTGCCCTGGTTGGCTACCGCTGCGGCGGCAGCAGCAACCGCGTCAGGATCGCCGACGAATTCGCGGCTGAGGGGATTCAGGTCGTCATCGAGTTCGTACACAATCGGCACACCGGTAGGAATATTGAAACCGGTGATCTCCTCGTCCGAAACCTTGTCGAGCATTTTTACCAGTGCACGCAGGCTATTACCATGCGCGGCTATCAGCACGTTTTGCCCGGCCCTGAGGCGCGGTGCTATTTCGCTGTTGAAGTAGGGCTCCACGCGTTCCAGTGTGGTTTTCAGCGATTCGGTCCCCGGCAGGTCGGTCAGTCCGGCATAGCGCGGGTCGTGTTGCGGATGCCGTTCGTCATCCTCTGCCAGTGCCGGCGGCGGAATGTCGTAGCTGCGTCGCCAGATGTGCACCTGTTCGTCACCATGTTGCGCGGCGGTTTCGGCTTTGTTCAGACCCTGCAGGGCGCCGTAGTGGCGCTCGTTTAGCTGCCAGGCACGGATCACCGGAATCCACATCAGGTCCATTTCGTCCAGTATCAGCCACAGCGTGCGAATAGCGCGCTTCAGCACCGATGTATAGGCGACATCAAACCGAATGTTGAGCTGCAGTAAATCCTGACCGGCCCGTCTGGCTTCTGCTATGCCTTGTTCGGTCAGGTCAACATCTTTCCAGCCGGTAAACAGATTTTTCAGGTTCCATTCACTCTGGCCGTGCCGGCACAGAACCAGTTTGCCTGCCATGGGTAACTCCGTGAGGGCTTAGTTTTTTAAGAAGGGCGCGTAGTGTAACCCGTATGGCGCAGCGGGTAACTTTCGGTATTACGCAGTCGCCGCAGCGCCGGCGTCAGGGCAGATGGGCCTGAGCAAGGTATTGATGCGACTGCATTTCCGTGAGCCGGCTCAGCGTGCGCTGAAATTCCTGCGTCAGCCGTTTGCCGCGGTATATCCGGGCCGCCGGCTGGGCGGCCGATACGATAAGCTTGACACGCCGGTCGTAGAATTCGTCCACCAGCGCAATAAAGCGGCGCGCCTGATTTTCCTGTTCCGTCGTCAACTGCGGCACATTGGACAGCAATACGGTCTGGAAAGCGCGGGCGATCTCAATGTAGTCGTCCTGGCTGCGCGGCCCTGCACAGAGTTCCCGAAAGTCGAACCAGGCCACGCCATCGGCGCGCCTGCGCGTGCGGATGTCGCGACCGAGGATTTCGATTGACTGGCCGATGCTGCCCTTGTCCGGCGCAATAGCGGCAAAATAGCCCGCCAGATTGCTGTCGGCGGCAGCGTCCAGCGGGGCATGCCAGATTTCTGCCTGCTCCAGCACGCGCAGGCGGTAGTCGTTGCCGGCATCCAGATTCAGCACTTGCGTGTGGGTTTTCAGCAATTCGATCGCCGGCAGAAATTGCTGACGTTGCAGGCCATCGCGATACAGTTCGTCCGGCGGGATGTTGGACGTGGCCACCAGCGTGACACCGCGCACAAACAATGCGTCCAGCAAACGCCCTAGTATCATGGCGTCGCCGATGTCGGAAACATAGAACTCGTCAAAACAAATGACCCGGGTATCAGCGGCAATCGAATCGGCCACCGTCGCAATCGGATCGGCCTGACCCTGTAGCGTCTTGAGTTGCCCGTGCACCCGGTACATCAGCCGGTGAAAGTGAAAGCGCTGCTTTTCCGCGAACGGCAGCGATTCATAGAATAAATCCATGACAAAGGTTTTGCCGCGCCCGACACCGCCCCACAGGTAGGCGCCTCGTGCCGGCGGCCGGGCGACGGTCTGGCCGGCCAACAGCCGCCGGAGTTTCTGCAGTGGCCCGCCGCTGCCGGCGCCAACCAGTTCTGCGCGCACGGTCTCAAGCAGGTCAATGGCTGCCAGCTGGCTTGCATCGCTCTCGAACCCGTGTTGTTCGAGCGCGGCTTGATAGTTTGATCGAACGCTCACGGCGGCCGATTCTATCAGCCGCTGCTGTCCCAGAGCTGCGATGTGCGTCAAAGTGGCGGTGTTTTTTTCGCTACAATACCGCAGCTTTTTCCCGCGTCTGTTAGCAGAGGGCGACGAGTGTCTGAACGCGAAAGTATGGATTTTGATGTGGTCATTGTCGGCGGCGGCCCCGCCGGCCTGTCGGCTGCCTGCCGGCTGATGCAGCTGGCCGAAGCAGCCGGTCAGGAGCTGAATGTCTGCCTGGTTGAAAAGGGTTCGGAGATCGGCGCGCATATTGTCTCGGGTGCGGTACTCGAGCCCACGGCGCTGCAGGAGTTGTTCCCGGACTGGGTCGAGCGCGGCGCGCCGATTAAAACCGCGGTCACCGGCGACGACGTCTGGTATCTGACCGGGTCCGAGTCAGCTGTCAAAGTGCCCGCGTTGTTCGTGCCACAGCCAATGCACAATGACGGCAACTACATCGTCAGTCTTGGCAATGTGTGTCGCTGGCTGGGTGAGCAGGCTGAAGCCATGGGCGTGAATCTGTTCCCCGGTTTTGCCGCTGCCGAAGTGCTGTACGAGGATGGCCGTGTGGCCGGTGTCGCTACCGGCGACATGGGTGTTGCTGCCGACGGACAGCACAAGCCGACCTACGAGGCCGGCTATGAACTGCGTGCCCGTTACACGATTTTCAGCGAAGGCTGTCGCGGCAGTCTCGGCAAGCAATTGATGGAACGTTTTGAATTGCGCCGGCATGCCGATCCGCAGCACTACGGGATCGGCATCAAGGAGATCTGGGAGATTGACCCGGCACAGCATCGTGAGGGCCTGGTGGTGCATACCACGGGCTGGCCGCTGGACCGCCGGACCGAAGGCGGCGGGTTCCTGTATCACGCCGCGGGCAATCAGGTTTATCTCGGCTACATTGTTGCGCTCAATTACAGCAATCCGCACCTGAACCCGTTCCGTGAATTCCAGCGCTGGAAACATCACCCGAAAATCAGTGCCACACTGAGCGGCGGCAAGCGCATTTCCTATGGTGCCCGCGCCGTCAACAAGGGCGGTCTGCAGTCGCTGCCGGAACTGGTTTTCCCGGGCGGTTTGCTGGCAGGTTGTGAAGCCGGGTTTTTAAACGGCGCCAAAATCAAGGGTTCGCACACCGCCATGAAGACCGGCATGCTGGCGGCGGAAAGTGTGTTTGAAGCCCTGCAGAGTGAGGCGGCGGATGCCAGCGTCGGCGATTACACACAACGGGTCAAAGACTCCTGGGTGTGGCGCGAGTTGCATGCGGCCCGCAACTTCGGGCCTGCCCAGCACAAGTTCGGCAATTTGCTCGGCGCCGCGTTTATCTGGCTTGATCAGAACGTGTTCCGCGGCAAGCTGCCATTCACTCTGCGCAACACCGATCCGGATCATGCCTGCCTGAAGCCGCTCAGCGAAAGTACACCTATTGAGTATCCGGTCCCTGACGGCAAGCTTAGTTTTGACCTGTTGTCATCGGTGTATCTGTCCAGTACCAATCACGAAGAAGACCAGCCGGTGCACCTGCAATTGCTGGATCCGGCTGTGCCCATCAGGAATAACCTGCCGGTCTACGGTGAACCCGCCCGGCTGTATTGCCCGGCCGGTGTGTACGAAGTGGTTACGGAGGGCGGCGAGCAGCGTTTCCAGATCAATGCGCAGAATTGCGTGCACTGCAAGACCTGCGACATCAAGGATCCGGCGCAGAACATTAACTGGACGGTGCCCGAAGGCGCGGGTGGTCCGAATTACACAGGTATGTGATTGCAGTCCGTCAAAGGTGAAATATTTGGCGGGTTGACCGCCGCCGTCGTTGCGTTGCCGCTGGCCCTCGCTTTCGGTGTGGCTTCCGGGCTGGGGCCGGTTGCCGGACTCTACGGCGCGATTGTGGTCGGTTTTTTTGCTGCCGTATTCGGCGGTACGCCCGCGCAGGTATCCGGCCCGACGGGGCCCATGACGGTGGTTACGGCGTCGGTGGTGGCGCTCTATGCCGATTCACTCGAGACAGTGTTCCTGATTGTCTGTCTGGGTGGTTTGCTGCAGATTGGTTTCGGCTTGCTGGGGGTCGGGCGCTACGTTTCCTATACGCCGTATTCGGTTATTTCCGGATTCCTCTCCGGAATAGGGGTCATCATCATGATTCCACAATTGCTGGCGCTGGTTGGTGCGCCGGCCGGCGGGGATGGGTTGCATGCGGTATTGCAGTTGCTGCCGACGGCTGTGGCAGATGCGAATCCGGATGCTGTCGGCATCGGTTTGGTTGCGCTGCTGATTATGATCTTCTGGCCGAAGGCACTTGGCAAATACCTGCCCGCACCGCTGACTGCGCTTTTGGCCGGTTCGGCATTGGGGCTGACGGTGCTGCCGGCGGCACCGGTGATCGGCGAAGTGCCCACGGGGTTGCCACAGATTCGGCTGCCAGTTGCAACCGGCATAGATCTCGCCAATATCATCCAGCCCGCGTTTGTACTTGCGTTGCTGGGGTCTATCGACAGTTTGTTGACGTCGCTGGTGGCCGACACCGTTACTCGCACGCATCACAATTCCAATCGCGAGCTGGTAGGTCAGGGGATAGGGAACTTGATGGCAGGTCTGTTCGGCGCGGTTCCCGGAGCCGGCGCAACGATGCGTACTCTGGTCAATGTACGCGCTGGCGGGCGCACCCCGTTTTCGGGAGTGCTGCATGCAGCAGTTTTGTTGTCCCTGGTGCTTGGCTTCGCCTCATTTGTTACCACCATACCGTACGCAGCGCTTGCCGGCATTCTGCTAAAAGTGGGATGGGATATTGTCGACTGGGAATACCTGAAACGAATTCGCCGCGCGCCCCGGGAAAAAGTTTTCGTAATGTTGGTTACTTTC
>JAUIEY010000060.1 GCA_030429685.1 Gammaproteobacteria bacterium | reverse complement strand
CCGGCATAACGGCCCTGACTGGCCAGCCACTGATCAATGAGCCGATTGCCAAAAGTGTCGGGCAAGGCGTCGGCCAGCAAGCCCGGCAGGCCATAAAACGTGGCGTAGTTCAGTGCGGGGAATCGGTAGACCCGGCGCTTGGGTTTAGCCGCCAGCGGCATCATCAGCGGTGCTACCTCGATCCCGCTGCGCAGAAAATCGGCGGCGTACTGGAACGCGGCCACCGCTTCACCTTCGGCCAGCGACACCGCACCGATGGTCTTACCCCATAGACGGACTTCTGCAACGCTGGCCATCAGTCGTCATCCCACGACCAGGGTTTGTCGGGTTCGCTGACGCGGGTCGCGGAGGCGCGTTTGCGCTCCTTGCCACTGTGCTGCAGCAACTCCATCGGGCCGGGTTCACTGGCCGGTACCAGCTGGCCGAGGTTATCGAGCAAATCCAGCACGCGCAGCAGCCGCACCAGGTTGGCGAGTTGCGTGGCCGCGCCCGCCTCGATGCGCTCCACCGTGCGTTTCGATACCCCGGCCTGCTCCGCCAGCTGCGCCTGCGTCAGGCCGCGATCAATACGCTGGCGCGCCAGGCGCTCGCCAAGTTCGGTCAGTATGGCCGCATCGGATAACTGCGTATAATTCGTCATTATTGGCGAATATTAGACTATTATTTATAATACGTCAACTCGCCGTTTTTGACGAATTATAGGCTTATATCCGGTTTATTCGTCATTTTTGACGAGTTTTCTGGTGTCAGACACCAGATTTTATTTGCGATTTAAGCGATTAAATCAGACGCGACCGGTCAGCCGCTGGCCGATGCTTTTCAGCAGCTCCACCAGCAGCCAGAGAAAGCCCAGCGGCAACAGGATGGTCTGCAACACAAAGATTACGATCAGGCTGATGATGTGCTCGCTGGCTGCCGACACGCGTTCACCGAGTTGCTCGAGCTTGTCACGCGGATCAAGGGCGCCCAGCGTGTCGTCCACCATGCGACTGAAGCGCTCGGCCAGTGACTGATTCGCCGGTGGCAACGGCTGCTCGGCACTGATCTCCTCGATGTCGGCCTGCACCCCGCGCAGCGCATCCAGCGCCGCCTGCTGCTCGGTGGCCAGAAACTCGGCAAACACCAGCTCACTGCCAACCACCAGCACCGGCAGGGCAAAGCGCACCAACACCGCGACCAACAGCGCGCGCCGTGACCACGGCAGTGAAGGCTTCAGCCTGGCTAGCGGCAGCCAGGTCGCAGCCAGCAGCCATATGGCAATCACGATCAGCGCTATATCAAAGCCCGGTGCCGAGGTAATTTTCAGCAGCACGTTTTGCAGACCAATGGCACTGGCCGCCACCAGCATCACCGTCGAGAAGCGTTCCACCAGATCGTTGATCGGATCAAGCACCTGCCCGACCGACAACACCACACCGACACCGGCCGGCTCCAGCGCGAGCTCCGTGCCCTGCGCTGCCGAGATCGCGCCGTTCAGCGCGCGTGACGCGGCAAAGGTAACCAGCGCCCGGGTGAGTGAATCGGCCGCGGTCTGCTCACTGAGGCGGTCAATACTGCCTGCCAGAGCCGCCACCACCGCGAGCACCGCCATAACTGACCAGACTATTCTGCGCATGCAGGGATTATAGAGGGTGTCAGACACCAGATTTTATTTTTGATTTAAGCGATCGGATCAGGTGGGGCGGGAACCACCCTCGATAACGCTTTTGGCGCGCCTCTGGGGATTTAGCGAGGTTCAGGTAAGCCCGATGTGGGGTGACGACACGGTCAAGCTCACCGCAGGCATGAAAGCGGTGACTGGACCAGCGATAGTGTTCCGGTGAATGGCAGTAGCCGTCTTTCACCGGGTTCAGTTCGATGTACTGGTAGCAGACCTTGAGGTAGGCATCGGTATCCACCACCTTGGCGCCGAAACGACCTTCGTACAATGCACCCGTTCGCTCATGCACGCGGTTGAAATATTTTACGTACTTGCCGTTCAGCGACTGCATGCATTTCGCGAGTGATGGCGGGTCCTGCGGCGTGATCAATAAATGAAAATGATTGCGCATCAATGCATAGCAGTGAATCGCGCAATCATGCCGTTCGGCCGCCTCAACCAGACAATCGAGATAACGAATGCGATCTGCGTCGCTGAGAAAAATGTTGCCGCGATTGTTTCCCCGCTGCGTAACGTGCAGAGGCAGCCCAGAACGAAAGATCCGATGTTTTCTGGCCACGCCCTAAGGGTGCGACTTCCAGCCCCTTAAATCGCCATATAAATTTGGTGTCTGACACCGGAAAGGGCAAGATGCGCCCATGAGCACCGTCCGCCACAACCCGCATGCGGTTCCGCAGGCCGCACCCGCCAAAAGCTTCGGCGAGGCCTTCACGCGGCATTTTGCGGTCTACGGCTACACGCGCCGTGCGGTGGAACTGGTGTGGAACACCAACTACCGGCTGGCGATTATTCTCGGCCTGCTGACGCTGGCGGCTGGCCTGTTGCCCGCGGCCATGGCCTGGGTCGGCAAACTCATCGTGGATGGCGTGGTCGGCCAGATCGATCTGGTCAAAGGCGGCGCGGCACCCGATTACTGGGCGGTGCTGCAACTGGTCGTTCTCGAAGGCGGCATCATTGCCCTGTTGAATGCCGCCCAGCGCGGCATCAATGCCTGTCAGTCACTGCTGCGCGCGCAGCTCGGCTTTCGCGTCAACGAAATGATCCTGGAAAAAGCGCTGACGCTGGACCTGGCGCAATTCGAAGACGCCGAGTTTTACGACAAACTCTTGCGCGCCCGCCGCGAAGCCTCCAGCCGGCCGTTAAGCCTGGTGATGCGCAGCTTCGCACTGGTGCAGCAGCTGATCTCGCTGATCAGTTTCAGCATCCTGATCGCACAGTTCTCCATCTGGGCGATGGTGTTGCTGATTGTCGCGGGTCTCCCTGCTTTCGTTGCCGAAACCAAGTTCTCCGGCGACGCGTTTCGGCTGTTCCGCTTTCGCGCCCCGGAAGCGCGTGAGCAGAATTATCTGGAGATTGTCCTGGCGCGCGAAGACCACGCCAAAGAGGTCAAGCTGTTCGGCCTCGGCCCGCTGATGCTGAAGCGTTACAAAGATATTTTTCTTAAGGTCTATGCCGAAGACCGCGCGCTGACTTTGCGCCGCGAAGGCTGGGGCCTGGCACTGACATTAATCGGCACGCTGGCGCTGTACGGCGCATATGCGTGGATCGTGATTGCCGCGATTGATACCAGCATCACGCTGGGCGAAATGACCATGTACCTGCTGCTGTTCCGCCAGGGCCAGGGCGCGGTGTCGGCGGGCCTCGGCTCCATCGGCGGCATGTACGAAGACAACCTGTACCTCACCAACCTGTACGAGTACCTCGAGCAGGAGCCGCAGGCCGGCGCCGGCATCGAAACCAAAGGCCCGCATCCCGAAGACGGCATTCGCTTTGAGCACGTCAGCTTCACCTACCCCGATGCGCCGGCCGCAACACTCACCGACATAAATCTGCACGTGAAACCCGGCGAAAGCCTGGCACTGGTGGGTGAAAACGGTGCCGGCAAGTCCACGCTGATCAAATTGCTGTGCGGTTTTTATGAGCCGGATAGCGGCAAAGTTATGGTGCACGGCCGCGACGTGCGCGAGTGGGAACCGGAAGCCCTGCACCGCTGCATTGGCGTGATCTTTCAGGACTTTAATAAGTATCAGTTCACCGTGGGCGAAAACATCGGCGCGGGTGATGTCGAAGGTTTTGATGACGAAGCCCGCTGGGCCGATGCCGCCACCAAGGGCATGGCGCAGCCTTTCGTCGACAAACTGCCGTGGGGCTTCAAAACCCAGCTCGGCAGCTGGTTCAAAGGCGGCAAGGAACTCTCCACTGGGCAATGGCAAAAAGTCGCCTTGTCACGCGCTTTCATGCGCAGCAAGGCCGAAGTGCTGGTGCTGGACGAGCCCACCGCGGCCATGGATGCCGCGGCCGAAGCCGAACTGTTCGAATACTTCCGCGAACACACCCAGGGCAAGATCACGGTGCTGATTTCGCACCGCTTCTCCACCGTCAGGCAGGCAGATCAGATTGCGGTATTAGATGAGGGCCGGATCATTGAATTCGGCGGGCATGATGAATTGCTTGCGCAGGACGGAGTGTATGCAAGGTTGTTTTTGTTGCAGGCGGAGGGGTATCGATAAAGTCAATAATTGGGGTCAGAGTAAAAACCCACGCCCTAAACCTTTCGAGTTTTTACTCTGACCCCAATTATCCGAACTTTATTGTGCAGCCGGCAACCGGATTTCAAACCGCACACCGCCGCCATCCCCTCTATTCTCCGCCCGCACCTTTCCGCCATGAAACTCGGCAATCAGCCTGACAACTGTCAGACCCAACCCCAGATGCACCGTTTCGGCTTTACCTTCGCGAACTGAAACCATGGATTCAAACATCTGCTCTTCCATACCCTCAGGCAATGGCGGACCATCATTTTCAACCAGCAATGCGACTCCTTCTGTCGTAACAGCTACTGAAAAAAGAACCACGCCGTCCGCAGGACAAAAATCCCGCGCGTTATCCATCAGCTTGTCCAGCAGCTGTGCGATCAGCTCCGGGCATGCCTCGATCTTTACAGGCTCTTCCGGCAGTTCTGTCTCAATCGCTTGCTCAGGCCAGGCAGTGCGATAACCCGACACGACCTGCCTGACCAGCTCGACCAGATCCGTCGGCACCCGTTCTGCACTTTCTATGGCCTGTTCGACCCGGCTGGCCTCACTGAGAGCTGTCAGAATATGCGTCAGCCGATTGCTGCCGCCGCGGGCGCGCTCCAGGTAGTCGCGAGCTTTGGGACTTAGGTCCTCATGCTCAAGGTTATCCAGCGAACTGCTGACCACTGCCAGAGGAGTACGAAGTTCGTGTGACAGTTTCGACGCTAACGAACGCAAATAGTCCGTATAGCCACGAACTCTGCCAAGCAGGCGACCGAAATTGCGTCCGAGCCTGCCTATTTCATCGCCAGCTGTTTGCGGCGGAAATTCCTTGAGCTCCCTACCCTTTGGCTCCATCACCGTCATCACCTGATTACTCAGGCGACTGATTCGCAGTGACAACCAGGTCGCGTATCCAACCAATAGCAATACGATTGCGACCATTACCAGTGCCGATACACCTAGCACCTCGACCAGCGTCGAGCTGCTTCGCGACCGCGAGCCCAATCCACTGGTCTCGAGCACTGCCACTCCAAGCGGGTTACCGGCTTTATTGCGAATACGAATGGCTGAAGTAACAATGGCAGTCTCGCCATCGTCTTCCATCACGTACCAGCCGGCAGCTCCACCGGCCGCTGACCTCAATGCGATATCGATTTCCTCACGGTTGAGCCTGCCTGCCGCCGGTGGCACATAAGTCTGCTGCTCAAACTGCAGGTTCATAAGCCAGCGGTAACCGCTTTCCAGCAACCAGAAGCCAGGCGGTCGATCGACCTGTTGTTGTAGCTCAGCGCCATCCTTGCGTGCGCGGATCCAACCGTTGGTATCGACAAGAAGTACGTCAACCTTGCTGGAAAAGTGTCTTAGCTCTGCTTCCAGATTCTCACTGCGCATGTAGACGGGCGCGGGTTCGCCGGATGCAGCCAGACTGCTAACCGTCCGACCAAAACTGGCGTCAAAAACCCTGATGCCAAAATACCCCTGCAGCCAGCTCCGCGGAAACGCCATCTCTAGTTGGTAGCCGTCGGCGTCATCAAGCCAGTAACCTGTGGCTGAGTATTGCTCCACAAGGCGGGACGCCTGCATACGATAAGCCGTGAATTCGCCGGCCCCCTCCGATATGAGCAGTAACCGGCGTTGGTTTTCCGGCGACCCTACCACCAACTCAACATGGTCAAATTCACTTGGGTCGACACTGCTGACACGGCGCTTCTGCAGAGATGGCAGATTAAACCCGAGATATACATATACGCGATCGCCAAAGGCGCTGAGGTAGACATCAACCTGGGCCTCATCAACTTTACCTAAACGCAAAACGTCGATCTGTGGGTCCAGCTCATCATCCAGATAACCA
Organism: Gammaproteobacteria bacterium; assembly: GCA_030429685.1. Classification (GTDB taxonomy): domain Bacteria; phylum Pseudomonadota; class Gammaproteobacteria; order Steroidobacterales. The sequence goes on along the minus strand of JAUIEY010000060.1, from coordinate 3,739 downwards.
TCTACGATAAGACTCTTTTCAGTATGCAGATAAAAACTCTGCGCTCCCGGCACAGCATCCAGTTGGCGCAACTCCTTGTGCAGTTCATCTTTGCCTTCTATATAGGCTGCTACCGAGCCTGCGAACTTGCCGAGCATGTCCTGTTCGCCATCGCGCAGGGTGCGCTCCATTTCCGCCACATACTCGCAGCCCGCCCAGGGCAGCAACAACGCCACCAGCGAAACAGCAATGAGCTGGCCACGCAGTCGCATCAGTCGTCGGCACCCTTCCAGAAATAGCCAACGCTATATTCGGTGCCAACCGGATCGCAGGCCGAGTCAACTTTCCGAAATGCTGCGCGGATTCGCTTGATATTGGAGCTGACGCTCTCAGGCGCAATGGTTTTGCCCGCTGCATCCATGAGCTGCTGAGCGTTTTTCACATGGCCGGGGTGACGGGCCAGACATTCCAGCATCAGAAACAGCGTATAAGTCAGCTGCACCTGCTCACCGCGCCAGTAAGCCCGCTTGCAGTCGATGTCCAGCTTCAGCGGCGGCTGCTCAATGACATTGTCGGAACGCTCATCCATGGCCATCAGGGCGTCATACATGGTGAACAGGCTGGCGACTCGTGTGGTTATGATTTTTAGCGACAGCGCCTTGGAAAGGTACTCGTTAGCCCCCAGCGCCAGCCCGGTAAGCTCGTCGACTTCCTCATCGAATGCCGTGAGAAACACCACCGGCAGAACTGGCGAACTTGCTCGCAGCCACTGGCATAACTTATGGCCACCCCTGGCTTCATCGCCCAGCGAAATATCAATGATGGCCATATCAGGCAGCACTTTTGCAAACGCCTGCTGTGCAGATTGCCTGTCGGGATACCAGTTGACGTTGTATCCCTCGCGCTCCAGCGCGGCAATGTAGTTACGCGCCAGATCGGCTTCGTCCTCAATGATGGCAATCTGCTTCGGCATGCTGGCCTCCTCCTGCGATAAATAAAATAGCTTCAATTGCATAAAAAACGGGGGAGCAGAACTCCCCCGTAACCGGCACCACCTCCTTGTCCGTTACCGTGCTTCCGCAAGACTGTGTTCCGTGGCAGGCTGCAGTTCGATCACCACGCGGCGCTCCAGCGCATAGCTGTCGATGTCACCCTCACCCGCCTGTGACTGACTTTCACCGTAGGCCCGGGTGATGATGCGTTCGGCAGCCACGCCCTGGCTTTCCAGCATGGCTGCCACGCTGGCAGCGCGCCCGGCCGACAGTTCGTCGTTGTAGGTGTCGGCACCGCGCGGGTCGGCATGGCCACTGACGCGCACCTGCAGTTCCGGCTGGCGGGCCAGCAGTTGCGCAAGCTGCTCGATGCGCTGTTCGCTGTGGCCATCCAGCTGGTCGTTGCCGGTGCGGAACAGCACCTGAAACTGCAGACTGTCGATAGCGAGTCGCTCGAGTTCGCCGACTTCGCGGCCGATGCTTGCAAGCTGTGTCTGCAGCCGGTTGTTATCGGCTTCGGTGGCGGCCAGCGAGGCGCTGACGTCTTCCAGTGCGGCTTCATGCTCATACCCCTCGACGATTTTGTTGCTGACCCAGTCGCCAGCCAGCACGCCGACCATGTAGCCGATCGGTCCCGCGAGGAGTGCGCCAGTGACGCCGTGGCCGAGCGTGATTGCCACGCGGGTGCCGTCATGCGAGTTGGTGGTTGCCGGCTCCGCAGCAGGTTCACTGGCAACGGCGTTACCCGCCGTCAGCGTCAGTGCCAGCAGGCTCGTGGTGAGGAATGGCTGCAATGCAAATTGTTTCATGTCGATGCTCCTGTGTTGTGCGAAATGAAAACGATTGCCATCACAACCCGACCGTCGGGCAATGGTCGGCCGGAATTCGGGCCAATCCGGGCAGCCAGCACCATTGCCCGATTTCGCCCGATTCGTTCCCCGGCCATGCCCGACTCGGGCGCTCTAATAAAAGGCGTCTTGAACCGAGGTTATTTTTTCCGGAGGCCCGCTATGCGCCCTATCAATCCGTTCCGCCAACCCGTACCCTGGCTGCTTGCCATCGCGCTGCAGACACTGCTGTTGCTGTGTCTCACGCTGCCTTTGCGCAGCGCCCATGCCCTGACCCTCGACGAGGTGGGTGCGGGTGAATTGCTGTTTAAAAACGGCAACGACTGGCAACCGTCCATTCAGCTCGGCACCCGTGTCGACATAAAGGTCACCGGCATGGTGGCGCGGGTCACCATCGAGCAGCGCTTTCGCAATCCCAATGCCGACTGGGCTGAGGGCAGTTACGTTTTCCCCCTGCCGGAAACCGCGGCCGTGGCGGAGATGCGCATCACCGTGGATGACCGCATGATTGTGGGTGAGATTCGCGAGAAGGAGGCCGCCGAGCAGATCTATCAGCAGGCCAAAACCGCCGGTAAACGCGCCGCGCTGCTGGATCAGAAAACACCCAACCTGTTTCGCACCCGCGTCGCCAACCTCGGGCCGGGTCAGGAGATCAGCGTGGAGCTCGTCTATCTGGAAAAAGTCACCTATCAACGCGGCGAGTTCAGCCTGCGTTTCCCGATGACCATAACCGCACGCTTCGACCCGTTTCAGGCAGAACGCGCGCAAGGCGAAATGCCGGCGCTCGATCCGACGGCCGAGCCGTATTTCCGCGACCCGGGTCTGCCGCGCAATCCGGTGCAGATCACTGCGCAGATCGATGCCGGGATCCCGCTGGCGACCGTTGTCAGTCCCTATCACCCGGTGCACGTGGAAACCGTGCGCGATGCGCAAAGCAGCTACCGCGTGGCGCTGGCCAATAATGTTGTGCCGATGGATCACGACTTCGTGCTGCGCTGGCGGCCGGCCCCCAGCGCGGTGCCGCAGGCCAGTCTGTTTGCCGAAGAACTCGATGGCGACACTTACGCGCTGCTGATGGTGATGCCGCCCGAGCGCAAACCCGACATGCGCCGGCTGGATCGCGAACTGGTATTCGTGGTGGACACCTCCGGTTCGATGGGCGGCGGATCCATCCGTGCCGCACGCAAGGCCATGCAAATGGCGCTGCGCAGTCTCGCCCCCACTGATCGCTTCAACGTGATCACTTTTTCCGATCTGGCGGAGAATTTATTTCCCGAGGCGCAACTGGCGGCCGGCAGTTACCTGCAGGACGCGAAGGATTACATCAGCCGCATCGAGGCGGGCAACGGCACCAACATGGACGCCGCCCTGCGCGCCGCACTGGACAGGCAACGGCCCCTGCCGGCCGGCACCGTGCGCCAGGTGATCCTGCTCACCGACGGCGGCGTGTGGGGCTCGGATGCGCTGTTTCGTTACATCGATGCCAAACACGGCGAAAGCAAACTGTTCACCGTCGGCATTGGCAGTGCACCGAACAATCACTTCATGCGCAAGGCGGCGCAGTATGGTGGCGGCAGTTTCACCAACATCGCCAACCACGACGAGGCGAATGCCGTAATGGCAGAGTTGTTCGCCACCCTGTCGGCACCGCAACTGAGCGGTCTGCAGGTGGAGTGGTCCGGCAAGAACGAAACCTTTCCGCAGCGCATTCCCGATCTGTATGCCGGCGAACCGCTGGTGGTCACGGCACGCATTGACGGCACGGCAAGGCCGCTGACAGCTACCGTGCGCGACGCCAGCGGCCAGTGGCAACAACGGTTAACACTGACACGCACGTCATCTGAAAACGGCGTCAGCACATTATGGGCGCGCGACAAACTCGAAGCGCTGTATGACCGCATCACCGAAAACGGAGAGAGC
>JAUIEY010000059.1 GCA_030429685.1 Gammaproteobacteria bacterium | reverse complement strand
GCCAATGCGCCGCATGGCTTCACGACCAAAGTGGTAGTCGGGCACGCCGCAAGCGAGGTGGTGAATTACGCGAAAGAAGTAGGCGCCGATTTGATTGTTATGACTACCCACGGCTATTCCGGTGTCAAACATATGATGCTGGGCAGCACCACCGAAGACGTATTGCGGCACGCCGATTGTCCCGTGCTGTCAGTGCGCTCCAAAGAATAATTCGCAGGGAATAATTATCAGGCCGGCAATGCCGGAATCAGGCGTTCGCCGATCAGGCGAATCGCCTGCGCGGCATCGCCGTGGATTTTCAGCGTCACCTCGTCGAGGCCGGCGGCGGCAAAGCGGCTGAGTTCAGCCGCCACCCGGTCAATATCCTGCGGACCGCCGGTAAATGTCAGATTATCCACCAGCGCCTGGACAATATGCTCCGGCACACCCTCGATATCCGGCCTGCGCTGCAGAAAGGCCTGCAAAAACGCGTCGCGCCTGGAATCCACCAGAGCCGCATCGGCCTCACCGAGAAACGTTTCGGTATGCCAGGGCTGCAGCAACCCTCGCCAGATCAGCTCCATGCGCGCTTCGGCATGGGCAGCAACTTTGTCGTCCTTAATGTGCCAGGCAAAAAAGTTCGCCACCCGCAGCGGCTGGCCGGCCAGACTGCTGCCGGCGCGGCCGGCACTCAGGTGTGCACCGACCTCCGCCATGCGCGCCAGCGGCACATCGCTGAGCATGACGCCGTCAGCGACAGCTGCTGCCATATGCAACATTTGCGGCCCGTTGGCGCCCACGTAGATGCGCGGCGGCGGCGCGGTCAGCCAGTCAGCCTGATAATTCAGCAATGAATAAACTGCGCCCTCATAGTTGCTCAGTTTGCCGCTGGCGGCTGCGCGAATAATTTCCGCACAATCGCGCACCACGCTGACGCGTCGCGCCGGCGTGAGGCCGGTCACGCGCATTACCGAATGCCCCAGGCCGCCCACCGTCACCGAAGCCTGGCCACCGGACATATCATTCAGCGTCAGCAATGCCTCCGCCATTTTCAAAGGATGCATTTCGTACGGACTCAGCGGCACCGCGCCGATGCGTACGGTCGGTTGCTGCGCTGCCAGCGCCGACAGGCACAGCAGCGGTTCACGCCGGCCGGGAAAACTCGACGCCCACAAAGTTTCTATGCCGGCGTCCCCGGCAAGACTGCCGAGTTCCGCTACCTGTTGCGGCGGAATTCCCGCCTCCAGAAAAATCTGTACTCGCATTAGCTGGCTAACTGCCGGCGAGCTTGCGGAACTGCATGCCCAGCCAGATTAGCCAGGGCAGCACCAGCACCAGGTAACTGAAGCCGAACACGGGACTGATCAGGCCTCCCAAACCGGGCAACAACAGCGTGAAACCCCACCATGCGCCCCACTTCGAAAATACACCCGTTTTAAGAACTGCGCGGCCAAAAAAAGCTGCAAACAGGCTCAGACCGGTGATGGCAATAATGTTCACGACACCGCGAATCATAGTGGTTGCCAGCAGAATGGCATCATTTTCCGCCGGGTTAAGCTCGCGCAGCAACGTGCCGTAGACCGTACCCGGAATATCGCTGACCCCGGTGGCCAGGAACCCCAGGCCTGCCAGCAGGCCCGCAACAAACGCCAGTTGTCCCAGCACCGGGCTGGATCGACGGAACAGAATCTGTGCCACTACCGCCAGATACAGAAACAACAAGCCATTCAGCATGTGGGCAAAGCCACTGTACTTGAACGAACACAATTGCGGCTCACTCAATGTGCAGGCTTCGACGGCATTCTGAATTTTGGCCATGTCACCGTAGTCTCTGGCCTTGTCCACAAAGCCCAGATAGGTTGGCTCCAGCCAGAGTGCATTCATGTTGTGTATCAGCATGCCCAGCAAAATGACAAACGCCGCCCAGCCTGCTGCTCTGAACAGGCTGCGCAATGCCGCCACATCAGTATCGCTGTTCTGGCTGCTGAAAGTGGTGATGGAAATTTCGCGATAGATTTCTGTCATGACGTCCCCCCTGTTCGCAACGCAGCCATCATTCTATGATGCATTCATGTTGTGCCTGCGACGATTAATCGCCGTCATCGTGACAATAGTTGTCGGCGGATGCCAGCCGGTGCCACCGGATTCCGTGCTGACTGGCCATACCATGGGCACGACTTATACGGTGCGCATTGCCGGCTGCGCCCCGGCGGCCTGCGGGGAGCGGCAACATGCAGCAATCAGGGCAATGCTGGCAGCGCAGGAGCAGATATTTTCGCATTACCGCGAAGACTCGGAAATCAGCCGGTTCAATCGCCACGGCGACACTGCCTGGTACCCGGTATCGGCGGAACTGGCCGAACTGACCAAGCTGGCCACCGCTATCAGCGAACTGAGCCAGGGCGCTTTTGACATCAGCGTCGCGCCGGCTGTCAATGCGTGGGGCTTTGGTCCGCCGGCAGCACTCACCGGCGCCCGTGCCCTACCCGATGCCGCGCTCCTGGCCGACGCCGGCCATGCCATCGGCTATCGCAAACTGCGGATTCGCTCGTCGCCGCCGGCATTACGCAAATTGCATCCGCAACTCCAGCTCGATATGTCGGCGATTGCCAAGGGCCATGCCGTGGACCAGCTTGCCTACATGCTGGAGGACAGTGGCTATCCGAACTATCTGGTAGAAATAGGCGGTGAATTGCGCGCCGCGGGAGTCCGGTCCGACGGTAAACCCTGGCGGGTCGGACTCGAAGCGCCCGACGGCGGGTTGCCGGTGAAATTTATTATTACTCCCGGCAGCAATGCCGTTGCGACATCCGGCGACTACCGCAACTTTTTTGTCAGCGACGGCACCCGCTATTCTCATGCACTGGATCCCCGGCGCGCGCGGCCCGTGAATCACGGGCTGGCTGCAGTCAGTGTGGTCGCGCCTTCTGCCGCGCAGGCCGATGCGCTGGCTACTGCACTCCTGGTACTTGGCCCGGAACACGGTCTGCAGCTCGCGACCGAGCAGCATATCGCCGCCCTGTTTACCCTGCGCAGCGGCACGGAATTGCAGACCAGGGCCACGCCGGAGCTGGCCGCCTATCTGCTGGATGCTGACTAAACCGGCTAACGTTGGTTATAGCCCGGCTGCTTTGAGTCGAGCTGACAGCGGGATAAAAATTATCAAAGCAATCGCACAGCACACTACCGCGGTCCAGTTTGCCGCCGCCAGGCCGGCATCTGCCATGAACATTCCGGCGATGGTCGGACCCACAAAAAACCCACTGGTCTGCGCGGCGGGGATCAGTACCGCGACCTTGCCGCTGGTGTCCGACGCCGAAATAGCGCCCATAAAGAACGGTCCGGTCAGATTCCAGAAAACCTGAAATATCGACGCCTTTATAACCAGTTCGACAAAGGTGATTTCACCCTGCAACAGCCAGGCGACTGCCAGTTGCACCAGCAGCGCGATGGTAACGGGCAGAAAGCGTCCCACACCTCTGGCTGCCAGCGCCGACGCCGCTAGCGCACCGACTATAGCCAGCAGGGTACTCACCGACAGCGAACGCAGCGCCATGACCGAGTCCAGCCCTCCGGCTACGGCGATGCGCTCGACGAACGCCCAGATAGCACCCAGCCCGCAGCACCAGATCAGCATGGCAACAAGCCCGATAATTGGAAGTTGCAGTGACTGACCCTGCTGCTCACCGCCGTGATGTTCAGCCTGCGCCGGACCTTCCGGTACGGACTTGACGAACAGCAGCGCGACAGCAGCCAGCGCAGCCAGCGGCAGGTACATGCCACCGATAGAGTCAAAACTGTCAACCAGCGGTCGCAATGTCGCCAGCGTTACAACACCGAATGCGACCTGGGCGGCGATAACAAAACCGAAGTTCCTGTCATGATCAGCCGTGCTGCCGATCATGGAAATACCGATGGCGAACGCCGTACCCTGCCCCAGCAGGCCAACCGCAAATCGAATAGCAGTAATGATGCCGGCGTCATTCTGCATTACCGTAAGCACGTTGCCGGCAATCACACAGAGCGCTGCGAACAATATTGCGTAGCGCCAGTTCACCTTGTTGATCCAGAACATGGCCAGCACCGAGGCCAGTGCACCGCCCGCCACTTCTGCAATTACGATCTGATTACCCTGCTCCAGAGTGAAGCCCAGCGTATCTACATAGACGCCTATGCCCATCGGCATGGTCATCAAACCGAAGACTCCAATCACGCTGACGATGATTGCGGTCACAATTGAGAGCGGTGCATTCCTGTCCATAAATCCCCCTTAAAAGGATGCGGGCCTTGTGGCGCGCCGCTAGTCTAGCCCACTGCGGCCGCCGGTACGAATTTCGCGACCGGGGTGCTGATACGTGGTTCACGTTTTTGTCCCGGCCGGGCGGTTAAGGTGATGAGATGTATTAGCGACGCCGGATGGCAATGTTTGAGTTTCTGCGCAAATTTTCCCTGCTTATGCTCCTCTTTGTGGTGGGGCTGAGCACCTATTTGTCGGCACAGAATGCGACGGACTGGCAGGAAACCCTGTGGGTTACGGTTTACCCGATTAACGGCGATGGCCGCGAGGCCACGGCCAACTACATCCGCAAGTTGAGTGACCGGGATTTCGCGTCTATCGAAGAATTCATGGCCCGCGAAGCGAAACGCTATTCGGTAGGCATCGACAGACCGGTGCGCATGTTGCTTGGCGAGACGGTGACGGAGAAACCACCCAAGCCGCCGTTTAATTCAAATTTTCTGCGCATCGGCGCATGGAGCCTGGAAATGCGCTGGTGGACGCATACTGCAACCGGCCACCTGGAAGGCCCGGAACCTGATATCCGGCTGTTTCTGGTCTACTACGATCCGAAAGAGACCGCAGTCCTGGAACATTCAGTAGGCCTGCAAAAAGGCCGTGTCGGTATCGTCAATGTTTTTGCGGCCGAGGACATGGCTGCGACCAACAATTTTGTGATTGCACATGAAATGATGCATACGCTCGGCGCGACCGACAAATATGGCCCACCGCGCATGTTGCCGCAGTTTCCGGAAGGCTACGGCGAACCGGACAAGATTCCGCTTTACCCGCAAAGAATCGCCGAACTGATGGGCGGCCGAATCGTCATATCCGAAACCCAGACCGCCATGCCGGACGGTCTGCGCGACGCCAAAATAGGCCCGGAAACGGCCCTGGAAATCCGCTGGATCGACTAGTCGGGCCGGTAGTCGGTCAACTATCAAAAAGATACGTTGCCGGAAACCGGGCCACCAGCTACAGTCTGTCCTCCATTTTTTGGCTGCCGGAACGCCGCGCGGCAAAAAAAACGCTAACGGAGAAACTGACATGCGCCCCGCCGCCACTCTACTGCTCATACTTTCTTTTGCTTTTGCGACTGCCGGCATGGCCGCCGATAACGATGCTGCGGCATCGGCTCAGACATACACCACCATCGGTGACACAACCGCACTGGATGCTGACCAACCTACCGTGCTGATCACCGGTGCCAATCGCGGCATCGGCCTGGAATTTGTGCGGCAGCTGTCTGAGCGTGGCTGGAACATTATTGCGACGGCCCGCAAACCGGCGAAGGCGGAGGAATTGCAGGCGATTGCAAAAGACTACCCGCAGCTCATTGTTGAGGAGCTTGATGTAGTTGACCATGCGCGTATCGACCAGCTGGCGGAAAAGTACGCCGATACACCTATCGACATTTTGCTCAGCAATGCCGGCATTACCCCCCGCTACAAGTCAGCTTTTGCCAAAGTGGAAGGGGTTGACTGGGACATGGCCCGCAGCAGCTACGAAGTGAATGCCATGGGGCCATTGAAACTGGCGCAAAGCTTTCTGCAGCATGTTGCAGCCTCGCAGCAAAAAAAGATTGTCGTGGTCAGCAGCAAGGCAGGCTCTTTCGAGCTCAGCCCGAAGATGCCCATGATGTACAGCTACCGCGCCAGCAAAGCTGCGTTGAATATGTTTATGTACGCGCTGTCTTTCGAAACGGTGCGCCAGAACGTCATAGTCACGCTGCTGTCGCCGGGACAGGTAAACACCACCCCCGGCTTCAAGATGAAGGGGTCTATAGAACCCGACGAATCAGTAACGAAAATGCTGGCGGTGATTGATGGCCTGACGGCTGAAAACAACGGCCAGTTTCTGGATTACGAAGACGGCAGAGTGCTCGGCTGGTAGCCTGCAACAGGGTTAATCGGTGTCCGGCCGGTTGCGGCTGTCGGCTCGCTGCTCGACCGACAATGCCAGTTGATGCACATCATTGCCGTTCTGGGGCCGGCTGAAGTCGCGCGGCGTTAACGGTGTCTCCAGCTTGGTCTCAAGCCAGCGGATAATCGAATCCCAGCGTTCAGCGTCCTGCTTCATGCGCGCCGTATGCATTTCATGAATTGACAATCCACGCTCTGCCGAATGCACGTAATTCTGACTGTCTTTCAGTACACCCACCACTGATATGGACAGGCTTTTAAGAAAGCGCATGAGCTTGCGATACGCAACGGTGTTCTCGCGCACACGGTTTGCAACCACGCCAATGCGCCCCATACGGCGACTGACCTTGGCAATAAGCAGCAAGTCCTTCATGAGCAGGGATGCAGCATGCACGTCAATATCAGACGGCAACACCGGAATTAATATGGCATGGGCTCCCGACGTAAGCTCGGCAAGATTTTCCGCAGGTACCGAAGCCGGCGAATCCACGACCAGATAGCGAATCGATGGCGGCACCCGCAGCTGCCAGCTACGGGTTGCACTGCTGCGTACATCAAAGGCTGAAATCCCGTGGATCGGCGCAGAATTTCCGGGTCTGATTTTCAGCCAGCGCATGGAGGATCCCTGCGGGTCGAAATCCATGATCGCTACGGGATTGCCGTTACTGGCAAGATAACCGGCCAGATTCGTCGCCAGCGTGGATTTGCCGCAACCCCCTTTGGGATTAAGCACCACGATTTTGCGCAAATCTTTGTGTCCGGGAACGCTCAGTCGCATACAGCTTTACCGCGCTAGTCGGCCAGGTATTTCTCCGCGAGATCAGAGACAGTATCGCGCAGATACTGCCAGGATTCATCATCGTTCAGATCCATGCCCAGATAGGTAGGGTTATTGCGCTCCCGAATAGCCAGGTAAGAAGCCAGTCCATTGACCATGAAAATAAGATTCCAGACCTGATCGGTCAGATCTTTGTCCGCTGTTTCCAATTTGATGAAATCGGCCACGCCGCGGCCGGGCCGCACCAGCGCATTGGCGAAAGCGCGGGTAATTTCACTGGGAGCCATGAGTTCCGCCGCGAGCATTTCTACCGTCTGCGGACGCGCGCGGATTGCATCGACGTAGTTGACCAGCACATTGCGAATCCTTTCCCTGACCGGGAGCTTGTCAAAAGCGTCCGGGTCATTGCCGATCAGTTCCAGTGGCGTAGGCCAGAAAGTGCTGTTTGACACCCATTCGCTGGCCAGACCGGCGAGGCCGCCAAAATACCGGTAAATCAGCACCTTATTGACGCCTGCCTGCTGGGCGACCGCATTCACGCCCAGCCCTTCCACGCCTTCGCGCAGCAGCACTTCCTCGAAGGCACGGACAATCGCCTCCTCCGTGGACTGGCGATCCCGCTTGTCTTTTGGCCTGACGCTCTCCTGCACTAGCACTACCCCGTTGTCCCGGTTGTCGACACTCACGGACAATTGTACTTCAACTGGCGGAGAACCAGCGGCGCAGTGCGGCCAGAAACTCCGGTTCCGCCAAAAACAGTCCGACTGCCAGCAATGCATTCAGGGCCGAAACCAGACCAAACAGCCAGGTGATTGAAAAACCGCTCCCCAGCACCACAATAGCCAGCACAGCCGCCGTCACCATAAACAGCGCATTGAGCACGTTGTTCGCAGCGATCACGCGCGCGCGTCGGCCCGGTGCCGAGCGGTGCTGAATGACGGTATACAACGGCACGATAAACAGCCCGCCGGATGCCCCCAGCAACAGGACATCAGCCACCACCCGCCAGCTGCCGTCGCCGGTCAGCCATTGCACCGCGCCCAATAGCTCCGGTTGCGCCTGCGCCGCAGTCAGCGCCAGATCCAGACCAAAAACGCTCAGCCCCAGCGCGCCCACTGGCACCAGGGCAACGCTGACACTGCGCCCGGTCAGCCTCTCGCACAGCAGGGACCCCGCCCCGACCCCGATGGAAAACAGCGATAACAGCAGGGTTACGACCCGTTCATCGCCGCCCAGGTAAAGTCGCGTGAAGTTCGGCAACTGCGCCAGGTAGACCGAACCCAGAAACCAGAACCAGGAAATTCCGATCAGCGACACAATAATCAGCCTGGTTTGCAGAGTTCCGGCGAATATTTGCAAGGTTGCGGATAAAGGGTTCCAGTTGACATGCATCTCCGGCTCCGCCGGCGGCACGTCCGGAATAGCGCGGCTCGCAGCGTAACCCGCAAGTGCAATCGCCACGACCGCCGCAGCAACCCAGTAGCGGCCGGTCTGGTCAATACCGATCAGTACGCCGCCGAGGGCAGTACCCAGCAGAATGGCAAGAAACGTGCCGGTTTCCACCAGCGCATTGGCGCCGAGCAGTTCAGTTTCATCAGCAAGCTGCGGCAGCACCCCGTATTTGGCCGGCCCGAACAGACTGGACTGCAGCCCCATCAGAAACAGCAATGCGATAAGCGGAACCACCAGATCCATATACAGCGCAACAGCCGCCGCCAGCATGATGCCTATCTCCAGCAGCTTCACGTAACGCATCAGTAAAGCCTTGGGGTATTTATCAGCCAGTTGGCCGGCAATAGCAGAAAACAGAAAAAACGGCAGCACAAACAGGCCGGCGCTCAGGTTGATCAGCACGTCACTGCTGGCAGCGAAGCGGTCGGCAGCGTGGAATGCCAGCAGCAACAGCAGAGCATTCTTAAAGACATTGTCATTGAATGCACCGAGAAACTGGGTCAGGAAGTATGGTCCGAAACGCCGGCGCGCCAGCAGGGCAAACTGATTTCGCTGTGCCAAGGCACTCCTCCCGTGCGGCTCTGGCTGGGACAGTTGTCTGGCGCAGTATATGCTGTAGCACCATGCTTGCCGACCTGCATACTCACAGCCGCGCTTCCGACGGAGCGCTGGAACCCCGCGAACTGCTGCTGCGGGCAGCCGCTGCGGGCGTCGACATGCTCGCTATTACCGACCACGATACGGTGGCCGGTATTGCTGCCCTGCCCGAGCATCTGCCCGGCAGGACTCGTCTGGTGCCGGGCGTTGAATTGTCGGCCAACTGGAACAATGTCTGCGTGCATGTGGTAGGTCTGGCGATAGACACCAGTGCAGCGCAATTGCATACGGGTCTGCAACGACAGCGGATTATCCGTTCCGAACGCGCTACGCAGATTGCCGCGAAGCTGGAGCAAGCGGGTTTTCGCGGCGTTCGCAAAGTCCGGCCGCAGCCCGGCAGTGAGTATATCGGCCGCCCTGACTTCGCCCGATACCTGGTGAACAGCAATCAGATTAAGGACAGCAAAACAGCATTCAAGAAGTACCTGGGGCGCGGCAAGATCGGTGATGTGCGCCATAGCTGGCCCGACCTGCAGGAGGCAATCGGCTGGATCAGGTCTGCCGGAGGCATCGCTGTGCTGGCACACCCTGCCAAATACAAACTCAGCAATCTGCGTCTCGAGGAACTGTGCAAGGCGTTTGTGGCGGACGGCGGACAGGCGCTGGAAGTTATATCCGGCGTGCAGCAGCCGAATCTGACAGAGCGGCTGGCCCGGCTTGCCAACCGCTACAACCTGTATGCGTCCGGCGGCTCCGATTTTCATGCCCCCGATCAGCCCTGGGCCGAACTTGGCCGGGTGCAGGCCCTGCCCGCAAGCTGTCGGCCGGTCTGGGAACTATGGTAAAGACGCCGGGGC
>JAUIEY010000058.1 GCA_030429685.1 Gammaproteobacteria bacterium | reverse complement strand
CCTGGCTTATCGCTGGCTGGATCCGCGCGTGAAACTCTAGGCCGGCCGGTGCAGCAGACCTTGCATACATCATCGCAACAGCCGGTTGGCCGCAGCCTCTGGGATGATGCCTTTGAGCGGCTGCGCAATAACCGGGCGGCCATGGCAGCCGTGGCCATTATGGGTGCCATCGTGCTACTGGTGCTGGCGGCGCCGTTGCTGAGTCCTTACAGCATCGATTCCACTGACTGGGATCGCATTTCAGTGCCGCCGTCGTTCAGTACCGGGCACTGGTTCGGTACCGACGATGTCGGCCGCGATTTATTCGTGCGCACCCTCTATGGCGGCAGGATTTCCCTGCTGGTCGGGCTGGCCGCCACGCTGGTCAGTCTCGTCATCGGTATTGCCTGGGGCGCCACAGCGGGTTACGCGGGCGGCAAGGTAGATCAGTTCATGATGCGCATTGTTGATGTGCTCTACGCCATGCCGTTCATGTTTTTTGTCATTCTGCTGATGGTCTTTTTCGGCCGGAACATATTTCTGATTTTTGTTGCCGTCGGCGCGATCAACTGGCTCGACATGGCCCGCATCGTGCGCGGCCAGACGCTGACGCTGAAGAAGAAAGAGTTCATCGAGGCCGCCCGCGCCGGTGGCGTGACGCCGGCCAACATCGTGCGCCGGCATATCGTGCCGAACCTGCTGGGCGTAGTGGCGGTGTATGTCACCCTGACTATTCCGCAGGTCATCCTGGTGGAATCATTTTTAAGTTTTCTCGGCCTGGGCGTGCAGGAACCAATGACGTCGTGGGGTGCACTGGTCAATGACGGCGCGCAGGCCATGGAAACCTCGCCCTGGGCATTGTTGTTTCCGGCCGTGTTCCTGGCGCTGACGCTGTTCTGTTTCAATTTTATTGGCGACGGCTTGCGCGACGCGCTTGATCCGCGTGACCGGCGCGAGAGCTGACGCGATGGCCACTGCCGCTGCGGAAATGTCGCCCCTGCTAAAGGTCAGCAAGCTGAGTGTCAGTTATGCGGGTGACACTACCGTGCATGCAGTGCGCGACTTGTCATTCAGCATCAGCGCAGGCGAAACCCTGGGTATTGTCGGTGAGTCCGGTTCCGGCAAAACGCAGACCGCGCTGGCGCTGATGGGTCTGCTGCCGGAAACGGCCAGGGTGTCCGGCAGCGCCGCCTTTGCCTTACCGCAGCCTGCGGATTTGCTGCAACTCGGGGAGCAGCGGCTGAACCGATTGCGCGGCAGCGTCATGACCATGATTTTTCAGGATCCGATGACGGCGCTGAATCCGCACCTCACCATCGGCCGCCAGATGACCCGCGTACTGGAGCGGCATCGCGGCCTGTCGCGCCGCGCCGCGCTGGCTGACGCGGCGCGCATGCTGGATGCCGTGCGGGTACCCGAAGCGCAGGCCCGGCTGCGGCAGTACCCGCATGAAATGTCCGGCGGCATGCGCCAGCGCATCATGATCGCCACCGCCTTGTTGTGCCGCCCGGCGCTGTTGATTGCCGACGAACCCACCACGGCGCTGGATGTGACCGTGCAGGCGCAGATTCTGGAACTCATGGCGGAACTGCAGCGCGAGCTGGGTACCGCGATGTTGCTGATTACCCACGACATGGGAGTGGTGGCGGCGAATTGTGATCGCGTGCTGGTGATGAAAGACGGTGAACTGCGCGAATCGGGGGGCGTCGATGCCGTGTTTGCCGCACCGGCGGACGCGTATACCCGGGCTTTGCTTGCCGCTGTGCCAAGGCTCGACTCGCCGAGCAGAGCAGCAGCCGGTCGCTCCGCTCCAAAGGACTCGGACACCGATCGCCCGACGCTGGCCGACCGCAGTTCGTCTGCCGATCAGGGCGCGGCTGCAGCTGGCGGAGTCGATCGCGAGCCAAGCCAGGACGGTGAAGACGATCGTGTTGCGGGTTCTTTGGAGCGCAGCGACCGAACCCGCAACACGATTCGTCGGAGTCGGCCTGGCTTGTCCCGTGATGAGCCTCTGCTGATTGTCGACGACCTGCGCGTGACCTTCGACGCCGGCCGGGCGCGCCTGTTCGGCCCGAAGCGCACACTGCGCGCCGTCGATGGCGTCAGTTTCGAGCTGCGAGCCGGTGAGACGCTCGGCGTGGTCGGTGAGTCCGGGTGCGGCAAGTCGACCCTGGCCCGTGCCGTGCTGCAGCTGCTCGATCATTATCAGGGCCGCGTGGTGTTGCTGGGTGACGAGCTCGGCACGCTTAGTGCCGCGGCGCTGAAGGCGCATCGCGAAGACATGCAGGTGGTGTTTCAGGATCCGCTGGCGTCGCTGAACCCGCGCATGACAGTCGGTGACATCATCGGCGAGCCGCTACGCACATTTAAACCGCATCTCACGCGCGAACAGCGCTTGCAGCAGGTGCAGGAACTGCTCGCCAAAGTTGGTCTGCAGCCCGAGCATGCCTGGCGTTATCCGCACGAATTTTCCGGTGGCCAGTGTCAGCGTATCGGCATAGCCCGCGCGCTGATCAGCGGCCCGCAACTGGTCATCTGTGACGAACCGGTCAGTGCGCTGGATGTCTCGGTACAGGCGCAGGTCATTGACCTGTTAATGCAACTGCAGCAGGAGCTTGGTCTGGCGCTGATTTTTATCGCCCACGATCTCGCCGTGGTGCGCCAGATCAGCCACCGGGTGATGGTGATGTATCTGGGCCGGATCGCCGAACTGGCCGATAGCAACGCACTCTACGAACAGCCGCAGCATCCCTATACCCGCGCATTAATTGATGCTGTGCCGATCCCCGATCCTGTCGTCGAACGCGGCCGCAAACGCCGGTTGCTGCAGGGGGATTTGCCTTCGCCGCTGCACCCGCCCGATGGCTGCGTGTTCCGCACCCGCTGTCCGCTGGCCGCGAGTCAATGCGCCGCGGAATCACCGCAACTGCGCGAGGTTAATGGCGCGCTGGTGGCCTGTCATTTCCCCGCCAGTGCGTAAACGGCACTGACGTTGGCATTAAAGCGGATTTCACCGGGTACATAAGAGGACTCCGCGCCGCTGTCGGCCATCACCGCTTCGGCCTGCAGTCGCATACGCGGCTGCGGCACTATCGGTGTGGCGCCAGAATTGATGCTCAGTACCGCACCCAGCGTTGCGCCGGCCGCTGCGGCCAGGGTGACCGCGTTGGCACGGGCATCGTTATAGGCATTGGTCAGGGCCTGCCGATAAACCTCCCGGCGCCTGGTGCTGTCCATCTGCGGCGGCGATAGCTGGTTGACGCCGGTCGCGGTGACCTGCTCGATCAGCGGTCCGAGTTTCTCAAGGTCACGCAGTTCGACGCTGATACGCCGCTCGACCACGTAACCGGTGAGCTGTTGTTCATTGCGTTGTTTATCCCACTTGTATTCGGGGCGAATACTGGCGCCGGTGGTATTGATGTATTTGCGCTCGATTTTCAGCCGGTCGAGCAATTCCAGAACCCTGCCGGTAGCCTGTCCGGCCGCCTGCTGTGCGACGCGCAGAGATTCGTTGCGCTCGACCACGCTCATATCAATACGCGCCATATCCGGCACGGTGGTGGCATAGCCGGTGCCGCTGACCGCAACAGTGCGCGGCATGACTTCATCTGCGGCAGCCGGCGCGCTGCAGATCAGGATTGCGCCTGCCGTTACTACGGTGCGTGCCATCCGGTGACTCAACATGATGCTTCCTCCAGAGGTTGGTGCTGCGTTTGACAGCCTGACGAGTGTGAGGTTCGCGCTTTGCAGCTACTATACAGTCACAACAACGACAACTGTGGCGACCAATCCCGGGGACGGATACCGCATGGAAAAATTTACCGCGCTGCGCGTGCATGCAGCGGAACAGGGCGTGGCAGCAAGCCTTGATGAAATCGGGCTGGATGATCTGAGCGACGGCGAAGTGGTTATTCGTTGCGCATGGTCCGGCATAAATTACAAAGATGCACTGGCTATAACCGGTGCCGGCAAAATCATGCGCAGCCTGCCACTGGTGGCCGGTATTGATGTCGCGGGCACCGTGGTCGAGTCAACAGTAGCGGACTGCAAAGCCGGCGATGAGGTGGTGGTGACCAGCGCGGGCCTCGGCGAGACCCGTGACGGCGGTTTTGCCGCCTATGCGCGATTGCCCGCTGCGAGCGTTATCCCGCTCCCGGCCGGCTTCAGCATGCGTGAGGCGATGGCACTGGGAACCGCCGGCTTTACCGCTGCACTGGCGGTACATCGCATGGAACAGAACGGTCAGCAGCCCGGCAACGGACCGGTGGCGGTAAATGGCGCGACCGGCGGGGTTGGCAGCGTGGCCGTTGATCTGCTGGCCGGGCGCGGTTACGAAGTGCATGCGATCAGCCACAAAGCGGCAGCAGCGGAATATTTACGCGACCTGGGCGCGGCGGAGGTAATAGCCGCCGCAGAACTTGAGATGGGCAGCCGGCCGCTGGAAAAAGCCGTCTGGGCCGGCGCGGTGGATAACCTCGGCGGCGATATGCTGAGCTGGTTTACGCGCAGTACCCGCTATAGCGGCAATGTTGCCAGCATCGGCCTGGCGGCCAGCCACAAGCTGGAGACCACGGTAATGCCGTTTATTCTGCGCGGGGTTAACCTGCTGGGGATCAATGCCGTGGATACGCCGCGCGGGTTGCGGCAGGAAGTATGGCAGCGCCTTGGCAGTGATCTGCGGCCGCGTCATCTGGAACGCATCGTGAACGGCGAAATCGAGCTGGATGCGGTATCGGGCCGCGTGCAGGACTGGATCGACGGGCAGGTAACCGGCCGAACGCTGGTCAGGCTGTAGAATAGCCGACAGGCGGGTGTCGGCGGTACATCTGCGGTAGAATCTTTGTTATACATAACAGCGGTTGTGGTAACCGGCGGACGGGGAAATCTGTATGCACACTTCAAAACGTTTTGCGCTGCTGGCGGCAGCAATGTTCATCACACTGGGCACGGCGCAGGCGGATGATCATATCGGCGACGGCTATATTGACGGCATGCTCAGCGCCCAGCTGGCCGACCGCGACCGCCTGGTCGATGACGGCCTGAACGGCGGCACCGTGCGTATCGGCAAGGCTTTTGATGACCGCTGGAATCTGGAACTGGCATTAAGCGGACTGAAGATGGACGGCGACAAGTCCAAGGGCGGCACCGATATCAATCAATTTGCGGTGGGCGGCAATGCGCTGGCCGTGTTTAACCGCGGCGGTCAGTTTCAGCCTTACATCCTGACCGGACTGGGCATGGCGCAGTCGCGTTATCAAAATGCCAGCAACGACAACAATTACTACATTGATCTGGGCCTGGGCGCGATCGTGCCGATATGGGATGGCAAGAGTCGGCTGCGCGGCGAGATTCTGTATCGCTCCGACAATGACATCATCGATTCCAAAGACTGGATTCTGAACATCGGTTTCGGCACGCCTTTCGGCAGCAAGTCCAGTCCGCCGCGCAAAGCTGAACCGGCGCCGGCACCTGCCCCCAGAGACAGCGATGGCGACGGCGTTTACGACGACCGTGATCAGTGCCCCGGCACACCGGCCGGTGCTGCGGTGGATGCCCGCGGTTGCGAACTCGACAGCGACGGTGACGGCGTAGTGGACAGCAAAGACCAGTGCCCCGGTACACCCGCAGGCACCGAAGTGGATGCAGTCGGCTGCCCGGTGGTGACGGTGATTAATCTGGAAGGCGTTAAATTCCGCACCAACTCGGCTGATCTGCGCGACGGTGCTGACGCAATTCTGGACGCGCAGGCGGCTACGCTGGTCGCCAATCCGGATGTCAGTATTGAAGTCGCCGGCCACACCGATGCCGACGGTGATGCCGGCTACAACCAGGGCCTGTCGCAACGGCGTGCCGAAGCAGTGCGCAGCTACCTGATTGGTAAAGGTGTCAACGCTGACCGCATCACCGCCAAAGGCTATGGCGAGGCGGAACCGATCGCCGACAACGTGACCCGTGACGGCAAGGCGGCCAACCGTCGCGTTGAGTTGCGCATACGCGAAAATTAAGGCGGTATTTAACAAAACCGAGACCGGCACGCAGCTGCGTGCCGGTCTTTCTTTTTTTGCGCTTCCCGAAGGTGTCGATGCCGACCGCCTGGCTGATTCGCTGTGCCTGTACCTGGCCGAACTGCACAAATGGAATCAGGCATACAACCTTACCGCAGTGCGTGAGCCACGGGAGATGGTGCCGCGGCATGTATTTGATTCGCTGAGCGCGCTGCCTTTTGTGGGCGGTAGTCGTATAGTCGATATTGGCACCGGTGCCGGCTTGCCCGGCATCCCGCTGGCGCTGTGTTTCCCGCATGTCCAGTTCACGCTGCTGGATGCCAACGGCAAGAAAACCCGCTTTGTACAGCATGCCGTGAACCGGCTCGGGTTGCGGAATGTGACGGTGGTGCAGGCGAGGATTGAAGCTTTCCGGCCGGAACCGCGGTTTGATGCGGCGATTTCGCGGGCGTTTGCTTCATTGCAGGATTTTGTGGCCGGTTGTGCGCACGCGGTCATCCCCGGCGGCCGGCTTATCGCCATGAAGGGGCGCTATCCGGACGCGGAACTTGCGGCGCTGGCAACTGCACGGACCGGCTGGCAAGTTAGCCAAAGCACCAGTGTCGCCGTGCCGGAACTGGAC
The DNA here is from genome assembly GCA_030429685.1 of Gammaproteobacteria bacterium. Classification (GTDB taxonomy): domain Bacteria; phylum Pseudomonadota; class Gammaproteobacteria; order Steroidobacterales. Next base: position 3,273 of record JAUIEY010000058.1, on the reverse strand, counting down.
GGCGAGCGGCACATTCTGGTGCTGCAGCGTTCTGCGGGCTGAGGTTTATGTTTGGATTCGGCAGTAAACAGCACGTCTGCACCTCCTGCGGGTACAACGCCATCGGTGCCCGGCCTCGCAGCTGCCCGTTTTGCGGCGCGCGGCGCAAGCGCATTATTAGCGCTGCCGCTGCCAGCCGTCGCTACCGTGTGAGGGAGCGCGATATTGGCAATGGTGTCAGCCAGCTGCGCTGTCAGCCGCGGCTTGGTCTGGAACATGCGGCCTACCGGATCGCAGCAGACGGCGGCAGCGTCATGATCGACTGTCCGTCGGCGTTCAATCGCGATCTGCCGCCGGTCGATGCGATTCTGTTCACCCACAAGGATTTCATCGGTGCCGCCAACCAGTATCGCGACCTCTGGGGTGCCGAAGTCTGGCTGCACCAGGCGGATGCCGAGCTGTCGCAGGTAGCGCAACACAGCGTCAACCATACTTTTACGGGCAATATCGAAAAGTTTGGTGTGCACGGCTATCACATCGGTGGTCACAGTCCCGGGTTTACCGTCTATATCTGGCGCGATGTCCTGTTCGTTTGCGACTACGTCTATCCGCCGGGGGCCGCCATGAAGCTGAACCCCCACGGTCCTGCCGGGGCCACCCGCGAGGGCGCGGGCCGACTGGCGGACCTGCTGGAAGGCCGCCAGATCAATACTGTTTGCGGCTACAACTATGTAACCGCCTACGGCGGCTGGCTGAACGCGTTCACCGCCTTCATATAGTCCGCTATGATGGACCCATGGGGCGAATCATTGCAGTCACAAATCAGAAAGGCGGTGTCGGCAAGACCACGACAGCCGTAAACCTGGCTGCCTGTCTGGCTGCCAGCGACCGGCGGGTACTGCTCATCGATCTTGATCCGCAGGCCAATGCCACTACCGGCTCCGGACTCGACAAGACTGACCTGCAGAACACCACCTGCGAGGTGCTGCTGGGTGACGCCCACGCCATGGATACCATTCAGCCGGTGGACAGCGGCGGCTATGCCATCATGCCCGCCAACCCGGACCTGACCGCTGCCGAGGTGCGGCTGATGCAGGAGATCGGCCGCGAGCTTAAGCTGCGCCAGGCGCTCGAGCCGGTGGCCGACATGTTTGACTATGTGCTGATTGACTGTCCGCCGTCGATCAACATGCTGACCCTGAATGCGCTGACGGCGGCACACGGCGTGTTGATACCGATCCAGTGCGAGTACTACGCCCTGGAAGGCTTGTCCTCGCTGCTGGAAACCGTGCGCCAGATTCGCAACAGCGTAAACCCGGACATTCGGATTGAGGGTTTGTTGCGCACCATGTTCGACCCGCGCAACCGCCTCGCCAAGGAAGTCTCGGCGCAGCTCATCAAGCATTTCGGCGACAAGGTCTATACCACCATTATTCCGCGCAACGTGCGGCTGGCTGAAGCGCCCAGTTTCGGCGTGTCGGCACTGGAGCACGATGCACGTTCGGCAGGTTCGCGCGCTTATCTGGAGCTGGCCGCGGAAATCATTTCCCATGAGGCGCCGGCGGCGAATATGGATGTTGCCTAGGGCAGCCACAGGTGGTGTCTGACACCGGGAACCGCAACCCTCGGTGTCTGACACCGAACGCAGCGCCTTTGAGTTAATATCTGTTGTCTATGGCTACCAAGAAAACAGGATTGGGTCGCGGTCTGGACGCCCTGCTGGGCGGCTCCGGGCTGGATCCGGCCACGCCGCCGCCCGCCGCGGGTCAGGCCAGCGTGGATGTGGCCAAGGTCAGCCGTGCCGGGCAGGCGCCCCAGCAGGCGCCACAAGTCGCGCCGGGCAATGTTTTGCGCGAGCTGGATCTGGACCAACTCAGGCCGGGTGTGTATCAGCCGCGCCGTGACATGCACCGCGAATCGCTGCAGGAGCTGGCAGACTCGATTAAACAGGAAGGCGTGCTGCAGCCGGTGACGGTGCGGCCGGTGAGCCGCGACAGCAGCGGGGCCCGGTTCGAGATCATCGCCGGCGAACGCCGCTGGCGGGCCGCGCAGCTGGCCGGCATCGACAAGATTCCGGCGCTTGTCAGGGAGGTTGATGACGAGCAGGCGGCCGCCATAGCGCTGATTGAAAACCTGCAGCGTGAAGACCTGAACCCGCTGGAAGAGGCCCAGGGCCTGCAGCGTCTGATTGACGAATTTCAGCTCACCCACCAGGAGACCGCCACCGCGGTGGGCAAATCCCGCGCCGCGGTATCTAACTTAATCCGGCTGCTGGAGCTGGCACCCGAAGTGCAGCGCCTGCTGGCCGACGGCTCTTTGAGCATGGGCCACGCCCGCGCGCTGCTGGGGCTATCGGGCGCGCGCAGCCAGGCCAAAGCGGCTGCCGACATAGTGTCCCGCGGGCTGTCGGTGCGCCAGACCGAGGCACTGGTCAAGCGGCTGCAGGCCGGGAAATCCGCCCAGGCGGCCCCGGCCCCCGCGGTGAGTGCCGATATCCGCCGGCTGCAGGACGAGCTGGGCGGCAAACTCGGCGCCAAGGTAGCCATTCAGCATACCGCGTCCGGCAAAAACAAGGGCAAGGGCAAGCTGGTCATCAGCTACAACTCCGTCGACGAACTGGACGGCATCCTCAAGCATATAAAGTGATTGAGCGGCATCGGGCGCTGGCGCAGGCGATTGCCTTGGCGCCGAGTCGGAGCGCAGCGACCGAGGCGCCAAGGCGATTCGCCGCGAGCCAGTGCCTTTAGGGTTGCCCACTCGCTGCGATATACCTACAATTCGCGGGCTGAATGGCACGGGCTGCCGTTCAGATGCCACCTGTGTGGCTTTTTTTGTACCCGTGAAGCCCGCGAAGATGGGCAACACAAGCACATTTCAGAAGGCTCGTATCGCTGTCCTCCGGCTCACCGGATGGCAGTTCCTGTTGACGGCGCTGCTTACGGCTGGCGCCTGGTTTTCGGGGTACGACGGCGCCGCAATGTCGGTATTTGCCGGCGGCAGCATCGGAATGATTGCCGGGTTGTATCAGGCTTTACGATTGTTGCAGGTCGATGCGGCAAACAAGCCTGGCGCTTTTTTGCGCGGCCTGTGGGTCAGTGAAGTAGTAAAAATTTTTTTGACGGTTGCCCTGTTTGTCCTGGCTATCCGTCTGCTCGAAGTTGCAATGGTGCCGACGCTGGTCGGCTACGCGGTAACTTACATCGTTTACTGGATAGCGTTAGGCACACGTTATCCGTGGTTTGAGAACGAAGCGCCGGTTGCGGACTTAAGAAGTCGCAACTGGCCGGAAGAATA
>JAUIEY010000057.1 GCA_030429685.1 Gammaproteobacteria bacterium | reverse complement strand
GGCAGCAACAATGGAGTAGAAACCGGCAAACAGCGCCGCAGTTGTCATCAGGTTCGGCAACAGATAGATACCGCGCCGACGCATGCGCGACAGCTTTTTCTTACTGCGACCGCTATGGTTGCTGCCTGATTGTTGTTCCATGTGCCGAAATCACCGCAGACCGGGTAGTAAATTCTGCCATTTGGGACATTGTATTTCACGCATCGCCCCGTGCCGCCGCCGACAGGGAGCGACTTGCCAGCCGCAAGCCGTTAGAATGGCGCGATTTAAGCCGTTGCCCTGTCCACTATGCGCCTTTCCAAGCTGCCCCTGACCACCTTTAAAGAGGTACCTGCCGAAGCCGAAGTTGCCAGTCATCAATTGATGCTGCGCGCCGGCCTGATCCGCCGTCTGGCATCCGGACTGTTTACCTGGATGCCACTGGGACTGCGCGTGTTGCGCAAGGTTGAAACTGTGGTGCGCGAAGAAATGGATCGCGCCGGCGCGCACGAACTGGCCATGCCCGCCGTACAGCCTGCGGAATTATGGCAGGAATCCGGCCGCTGGGATGTATACGGCCCGCTGTTATTGCGGATGCGCGACCGGCACGAGCGCGAATTCTGTTTCGGCCCCACTCACGAAGAAGTCATTACTGATATCGCGCGACGCGAACTGAAGAGCTACAAGCAGCTACCGGTCAACTATTACCAGATACAAACCAAATTCCGCGACGAAATTCGGCCGCGCTTCGGCCTGATGCGGGCGCGCGAATTCCTTATGAAGGACGCCTATTCGTTTCATATCGATCAGGAGTCGCTGCAGCAGACTTATGATCTGATGGCGGACACTTACTGCAATATTTTCGACCGCCTCGGACTCTCGTATAAGTCAGTGGATGCCGACAGTGGCGAAATCGGCGGCGCACAGTCACGGGAATTTCACGTGCTGGCTGATTCCGGCGAAGACGCTCTCGCCTATACCGACAACGAAGACTTTGCGATGAACGTTGAACTGGCTCCGGCCGCGGCACCGGCGGGCGAACGTCCGGCGCCACATGCCAGCATGGCCAAAGTGGCAACGCCGGATGCACGCACAATTGACCAGGTTTGCCAGCAGCTCGCCGTGGATCCGCGACAGACCGTCAAAACCCTGCTGGTGGAGGCCGCTACCGACGCCGGCGATGATGCGCTGGTGGCGCTGGTGCTGCGGGGCGACCACTCGCTGAATCCGATCAAGGCGGCGGGCGTGCCCGGCGTCGCGACACCGCTGTCGCTGGCCAGCAGCGAACGTATTGCTGCGGTCATGGGGGCACAACCCGGATCAATTGGTCCGGTTGGCAGCAATATACGAGTCATCGCAGACTATAGCGCCGCGCATTGTGCTGATTTTGTCTGCGGGGCAAATGAAGACGGCCAGCATCTGACCGGCGTGAACTGGGGGCGCGATCTGCCCGAGCCGGAAGTCGCTGATTTGCGCAATGTGGTAGCCGGCGATATGTCACCAGGCGGCAACCCCATTGCCATTGCACGCGGTATCGAAGTCGGCCACATCTTCCAGCTGGGCGACAAGTACAGCACCAGCATGGACGCCGCCGTGCTAGACAGCAACGGGCGCAAAACGGCCATGCTGATGGGCTGCTACGGCATCGGCGTGTCACGCATCGTGGCTGCTGCCATTGAACAGAATCACGATGAGAAAGGCATTATCTGGCCGGAACCCATGGCGCCCTTCGATATTGCGCTGCTGGCCCTGAACGGCAGGAAATCTGAAGAAGTTCGCAGTTCTGCCGACAAGTTATATGAGACCCTGCAAGCAGCGGGTTACGCGGTGCTCTGCGACGACCGCGACGCCCGGCCCGGCGTGATGTTCGCCGATGCCGACCTGCTCGGCATTCCGCATCAGGTTGTTGTAGGTGACCGGGGTCTGGCCAACGGCGTGGTCGAATACCGGAATCGTCGCAGCGGCGACACCGCAGAGGTAAATATTGCTGACATTGGCGCACATATCGCCGCGCAACAGGCGCCCTGAAACCGGCCTGATCGCACTGGCAGGCTGCGGCGTGTTGCTGTTGCTGCTCGGCGCACCGGCACCTGCCGCACCCGTGGACGCCGAGCTGAAGGCGCGTCTGCGCGACGCCATTGCCGATACCTCAAGCTTCGACGACAAATTTACGGCCACCGTGTGGCTGACCGACATGGCATTGCGTCTCGAAAAACGTGTGCCCGACAGTGACGAACGGGTGCGCATTCTGCGGCACGTGCACGAGGAGGCGCGACGCGCCAATCTGCATCCCGAACTGGTGCTGGCCGTCATTGACGTTGAAAGTGCGTTTGACCGGTTTGCTATATCCGTCGCGGGAGCGCGCGGCCTGATGCAGGTAATGCCGTTCTGGCTTAAAGAACTGAATCAGCCCGAAGCAAACCTCTTTGACATTCAGACCAACCTGCGCATCGGCTGCACCATATTGCGCTACTATCTTGACATGGAAGGCGGTGAACTGACGCCCGCATTGGCACGTTACAACGGCAGTGTCGGCAAGACCTGGTACTCGGAAAGGGTGCTCGGTCGCCTTAGCAGCCGCTGGTTTAAGTCCTGAATCAAGAGAGTCTGATGACCGTAACGATCTATCACAATCCGCGCTGCTCCAAATCGCGCGCCACCCTGGCGTTGCTGCGCGAGCGGGGCATAGAACCCGAGATTGCAGAATACCTGCAGCAACCCCCCACCCCTGCAGAGCTAAAAAAAATACTGGACCTGCTGGGTAAATCCGCAGCAGACATCATGCGCACCGGCGAAGCAGAATATAAAGACGCACGGGCAGCGGTAGACGCCATGGACGAAGCGGCCAGAATCGCATGGCTGTGTGACAATCCCCGTGTCATTGAACGACCCATAGTGCTTACCGACAGTGCCGCGCGCATCGGCAGGCCACCCGAGTCGGTGCTGGATATAATCTGATTCACAATGAGCGAGATTCTGATTCTCTACTATTCGCGCAACGGTTCCACCGCGCGACTGGCAGAACAAATTGCGCGCGGGGTGAATGCAGTTGACGGGTGCGAAGCCAGGGTGCGCACCGTACCCGCAGTCAGCAGCGCCATCGAGGCAGCCAGCCCACCGGTTCCGGACAGCGGGCCGCCGTATGTGCTTAAAGACGATCTGGCCGCCTGTGACGGCCTGATCATGGGTAGCCCCACCCGCTTCGGCAACATGGCGGCGGCACTGAAATTTTTTCTCGACAGCACCGGCGCGGAATGGCTGTCGGGAACCCTGAGCGGCAAACCGGCCGGTGTATTTACCTCCACGAGCAGTATGCACGGTGGCCAGGAAAGCACTCTGCTGACCATGGCATTGCCGCTGCTCCACCACGGCATGCTGCTGGTGGGCGTACCATACAGCGAGGCCGCGCTGAGCCGCACCGTAACGGGCGGCACGCCTTACGGCGCGAGCCATCTCGCGCCTGAGCAAACGGCTACCGAGCCCAGCGATGATGAGGCGGCGATTGCCAGGGCACTGGGCCGGCGCGTGGCGGAGATTGCCGTGGGGCTGAAGCGCGGCTAGCGCCGTGAGGAGGAGTTTGTGAACCAGCACAGCGGGTCTGCCAGGCTCAGCATCACCATCGTGGTAGTCGGATTGATCGCCCTGATGTTCGCATTGCCTTGGTGGCTGCACAGCAGTGCGCCCACCTTCGGCCTGTTCTATTCGCTGTTAAGCGGCGCCGCAGTACCTGCCCTGCTGGTGTTCGCGGTGCGCGCGCGCATGCGTAACTGGTCCGGGATCACAGCCTTGTGCATGATCCCGTTTGCCGTAATAGGCGTGATGGATATTGTTGCCAACCTGGACAACCCGGCGCAGGGGATGATCATTGCGGTCATATCTATTGCAGTATTTATTGCGGCGCTCGATGCCGGTCGCCGCGCACCGCAAGGCTAACCGCCTTCAATTTGCATTATCGCTTTCCAGCACTGACCTGAGAAACGGTATTGTCAGCCGTCGCTGTGCGGCCAGCGCTGCCCGGTCGGCCACATCGAGCAACGCAAACAGCGCATCTGTCGCCCGCGTGACCCGTCGCAGCAGATAGGCAGCCGCTTCATCCGACAATTCGAGGCCGCGCCACTGCGCCCGCAATTGCAGTGCCTGCTGTAATTCCTCATCTGCGAGCTCGCGCAAGCGCCAGGTAGGCCCTGAAGCCAGCCGCGAGGCCAGGTCGGGCAAGGCAAAACCGGCATCACCCGGCGCACAGGACGCGCTCAGCACCAACCGCCCGCCGGTGCCGCGCAATTCTTCGTATACGCGAAACAAAGCCCGTTCCCAGCCGGCCTCAGCCGCAACGCTATCAGCATCATCAACGCACAGTAAATCCAGGTTGCCCATGCCTTCCAGTACCGCGGGATCCATTCCGGCCGGCCCGGCCAGCGGCAGCCAGGCGCAGCGCCTGCCCTGACCGGCGGCTGCCGCAACGCTAGCCTGCAACAGATGGGAACGACCGCTGCCCGACCTGCCCCACAACCAGTGCACCTGAGGTCCCTCTGCCTGCGCAGCCTGCTGCAGGGCCTGGACCGCGGCTTGATTCGGACCGGCAAAGTACGTCGCAAACAAGGCAAAATCGGCCAGCCTGATTTCAAGTGGGAGTTGCTGCATAAACGGGAATGCCCTGCTTCAGGCAGTGCGCGACCGCAGCGCCAGCCGGCTCCAGGTCAGCACATAATCAAGACCGCTGACCAGGCTGATAACGAATACGCCGGCGCCGGTTACCAGAATGCTCACCGCCGGTGGCCAGCCGTAAATCTGATTCGTCATGACGAATAGCAGGTACAGCAGCGCCATTACCGTATTGAGCTTGCCGACACGGGACGGATCAGGCTCCACAGGACCGATCAGAAATTCGTAGGCCGTCGCGCCGGCCACAATGATCACGTCCCGTCCGATCACCACGGCGAATAACCAGGCCGGCACCAGACCGGTCCAGCTCAGCGAAGCAAACACTGACACGAACAACAACTTGTCGGCCAGCGGATCAAGCAGACCGCCAATACGGGATGTCCAGTTGAAGCGCCGCGCGAGAAACCCGTCCAGCCCGTCCGAAAGCCCTGCCAGCACGATCAGCACCAGCGCTTCGGTATAGCGCCCGTCGAGCAGCAGCAGCACAATGGGTACGACCAGCAAAATCCGCAACACACAGATCAGGTTGGGAATGTGCGCCGGACGCAGCAGGCTCATGGTGCAGGCTGGTCTCTGCCGGTCCAGCGATAACTCAGATCAGGGCGCCGGCCGCTCGCCGGCAATGCGGCATCGGGAATTTCTGCCAGCAGGCTGTTGGCAGCCAGCGTCGCACGCAGGCGCGCCCGGTCACCACGAACCTGCAACTCAAACTCCACGTTATCCGCACGCACTGCAGCCACCGTCGCATCCTCGATGATGCTCAGGGAACGCAAATAGCGGCTGATACGGCCAAAATCGTCCAGACTGCCGACATTGGCAATCACCACATGCAAGGCACCGGAGGCATCGGCAAAAGTTGCCAGCCGCTGCGACAAATATTCGGCGGCGCGCACCGGCCCGTCACTGACGCTGCCTTCCCAGACCTGATAGTCGTTGCGGGTGGCCAGGGTCCAGCGCACCCGCCCGGCGTCCGCGGCGCGGCTGCGCGCGCGGCCAATCAGCACCGCATCGGCCCCGTAACGGCGCGAAGCCGCCAGCAATGGCTCGCGAAAATCACCCCACACATCGGCGAACGACACCCGTCCCAGATCCTCAGCGTCCACCAGCGGCAGCACCACGGGCAGACCGCGCTCCTCGGCAGCGGCCAGCAATTGTTCACGCAGGCTATCGCGCGCGTCGATGCGGCCGCGACGCGCCGGCTCCGCTTCGCCGGACAATATTTCGCGCTGGCCGTTACCGGCGTCAATGGCGTACCAGACAGCCAGCAGGGGGCGGTCCGCGCCCCACACGGGCTGACCGGCGCTGTCCAGCAGACGCCGCACAGCCGCACCGTCGAAATCCACCCGGATGCGGTTGTCGGCCAACCGGCTGTACTGGCGCACCAGTGCCGCGGCGTCCGTGGTAAGACTGCGACGCGCGGCCGGCGACCCCAGACTCGACATACCGGTAACCTTGACCAGCACCCGCGATAACGCCTGCTCAAAGGCCCGTCCGAGTGCATTGTTGCCGGCGGGCATCTCTGTTTCGGCCGAATAAATACTCTCGACCCGCACCGCATGCGCGGGCACTGTGCAGACAAGCGCGAGCAGCAGCAGCAAACATCCGCGCTGCATGAGATCCGCCAACGCGGACATTCTTTGTGACTGAGGCTTCATCGTCATTTATTATACGGTTCAGCCGGGCCACATGCGCCTGCCCGGACGGGATCCAGAATGACAAATAACCGTGCAGCGACCTATAAAGACGCCGGGGTCGACATCGATGCCGGCAACCGCCTGGTCGACCGGATCAAACCGCTGGTCAAGGCCACCGCGCGCGACGGTGTACTGGGCAACATCGGCGGCTTCGGTGGCCTGTTTGAGCTGCCGCAGGGCAAGTATCGCGAGCCGGTGCTGGTCTCAGGTACTGACGGGGTCGGCACCAAACTGCGGCTGGCCATAGACAGCGGCATTCACGACACCGTCGGCATCGATCTGGTTGCCATGTGCGTGAACGATATTGCAGTTCTTGGTGCGGAACCATTGTTTTTCCTCGACTATTTCGGCTGCGGCAGACTCGATGAGCAGGTGGCCGCCGAAGTCATCAGTGGCATAGCCGCGGGCTGCCGGCAGGCAGGTGCGGCACTGATAGGCGGAGAAACAGCGGAAATGCCGGGCATGTATGCCGCCGACGATTATGACCTGGCGGGTTTTGCGGTCGGCGTGGTAGAAAAGTCCGCCATCATAGACGGCAGCTTGCTCACGGCAGGTGATGTCATTATCGGCCTGACTTCATCCGGGCCGCACTCCAACGGCTATTCGCTGATTCGCAAAATTATCCGCGACAGCGGCAGCGACCTGCAGGCTCCCTTTGGCTCGGGCACCCTCGGCAGGGAGCTGCTTACACCGACGCGGATTTACGTTAAATCTATACTGCAACTAATTGAAAAAATTGATGTTAAGGCCATTGCTCACATCACCGGTGGCGGCATTCCGGAAAATCTGGTGCGGGTCCTGCACGCCGGCGTAGATGCCCGCATCCGGACCAGCGCATGGCAGCGCCCCGCTATCTTTGACTGGTTGCAACAGCAGGGCAATGTCGCCGACAGCGAAATGCTGCGCACCTTCAACTGCGGCATTGGCATGATGCTGATGGTGGCTGCGGAAGATGCAAAGACCGCCATCCGCATCCTGCAGGACGCCGGCGAGACCGCGCTGGAAATCGGCACCGTTGTACCCGGCACGGGCCTGGTTCACACCGCACCCTGATTCAGGACACGCGGCGTGAATGACACCGGCAAACTTCGCGTCGCGGTGCTGATATCGGGCAGCGGCACCAATTTACAGGCAATTATTGATGCCGTTGCAGCCGGACGGCTCAATGCTGAACTGATCGCCGTGCTCAGCGACAATCCTGACGCTTACGGTCTGCAGCGCGCCGAACAGGCCGGCATCGTGACCTATCGGCTGGATTTCCACAGCTTTGCTGACCGCACAGACTATGACGCGGAACTGCACCGCCAACTGCGGCATATCGATCCGGACCTGGTAGTACTGGCAGGCTATATGCGCATTATTGCTGACCGCACGGTCGAACATTTCGCCGGCCGTATGCTGAACGTGCACCCTTCTTTGTTGCCGGCTTACCCGGGCCTGCATACCTACCGGCGCGCACTGGCGGCCGGTGAAACATGGCACGGCACCACCGTGCATCTGGTAATCCCCGAACTGGATGCCGGCCCGCCGGTACTGCAGTATCGGGTAAAAATTCATCCCGGCGAGACGGAACAGAGCCTGCGCGAACGTGTCCAAACCGGGGAATACCGTATTTATCCGTTATGCATTCAATGGCTGGCAGAAGGCAAACTGGAATTTCGCGAGCAGCAACCCTGGCTGGACGGGCGGCCATTGACCGCGCCCGCGATCATCGACGAAACCACCGAACTAAAGGACCAACACGGTTGAATTGCCTGGCCGCATGCCTGCTGGCACTGCTGCCGGCCGCCCTGGCTGCCGGTGCGCCCGGCCCCGATACCGACGCGAACGTCACCTCACCGGCAATAGAACTGCAACCAGTGGCAGCCCGGCAGCCGGCAGACGCTGGCGCCGCCCCGGCAAGCGAGCCGCAACCGGCATTGCGACCCGGCACTTTTGCCATCGACTACGACCTGCGCTTCGGCGCTTTGGGCGGCACACTGCAGTTGCGCCTGCAGGAAACCGCCACGGCCGACCACTACCGCATCGTGGCCACCACCCGGGCACGCGGCCTGACGCGGTTGTTCATGGCCCGCGAATTACTGGAACAGTCGGATTTCCACTACCGCGACGACCGCGTGGTATCCCTGCAATACGAGCTTGATTCGGGCAAAAAATCCGGCGAGGACACCGGCTCAATCAGATTTGACTGGGACAACCTTACCGCCGCCAGTGTGCACGAGGGCAGCGCCACCGAATTGCAGCTCGGCGAGGACATTTATGACCGCATCAGCGCCGACGTAGTGGTTATTATGGATCTGCGCAATGGCCTGCATCCCCGCGACATGCGCGTTGCCGAGAAAAATCAGCTGCGCGAATACACTTATACCTTCGAGGCCGAGGAGCGCATCGACACGCCGGCCGGCAGTTTCGACACGGTGCGCTATTTGCGCCAGCGCACCGGCTCCAGCCGCAGCACACGCATCTGGTACGCACGCGACACAGGCTATCTGCCGGTGCAAATGGAGCAACTTAAGGATGGCGAGACTGCCGTCACATCAAAAGCCAAACTGGTGACACTGGCCGGCGCGGATCCGGGCGAATAGAGCCTCAGGCCTTGGGCAAGGTCACGCCCGTCTGCCCCTGATACTTGCCGGCGCGGTCGGCGTAAGAGGTTTCGCAGATTTCATCCGACTCGAAAAACAGCATTTGTGCCACGCCTTCATTGGCGTAAATCTTGGCCGGCAGCGGCGTGGTGTTGGAAAACTCCAGCGTTACATGCCCTTCCCATTCGGGCTCCAGCGGCGTGACATTGACGATGATCCCGCAGCGCGCATAGGTTGATTTACCCAGGCACACGGTAAGCACATTGCGCGGAATGCGAAAATATTCCACGGTGCGCGCCAGCGCGAATGAATTGGGCGGGATGATGCAGACATCGGTAGGCACATCCACAAAACTGTTTTCGTCAAACTGCTTCGGGTCGACCACGGCGGAATTGATATTAGTAAACACTTTGAAGTCCGCCGCACAGCGCACGTCGTAGCCATAGCTCGAAGTACCGTAGGAAACAATGCGCTGCTCACCGCTGGCACGCACCTGCCCCGGCTCAAACGGCTCGATCATGCCGTGCTCCGCAGCCATGCGCTTTATCCAACGATCCGATTTAATGCTCATCAATATCTGTCCTCAGTTTTGCTCAACCTTGATACCGCCAAACGCCCCTTTGTAATCGCGCGGACGCTGCGCCAGCAACGCGGCCGCATTCAGCGCCACATCGCTGAAAGCAAGCGCCTGGGGCGATTGCGGCTCAGCCGCGACGGTCGGGCAGCCGCGGTCGGTTTCCTCGCGGATGCGCAGATCGAGCGGTAGCTGTCCCAGCAGGGCCATGCCGTGTTCGGCAGCCGTTGCCACCCCGCCGCCCTGACCGAACAACGCGGTGCTTTCACCGCAGGCAGGACAGACAAAGGTGCTCATGTTTTCCACCAGCCCCAGCACCGGAATACTGACCTTGGCAAACATCTGCATGCCGCGCACGGCATCGGCCAGCGCAATGTCCTGCGGTGTGGTCACGATAATCGCGCCGCTAACCGGCACTTTTTGTGCCAG